>JBFWYS010000566.1:0-2500 GCA_050186175.1 Pseudobdellovibrionaceae bacterium | reverse complement strand
GGCAAATCCACTTGCACCCGCAAATCCTCTTCGTCGATTCCACCAGGATAAAGTCTTTTACGAGCCTTCTCCTTGTATTCTTCTTGTTTGGGATCAATGGGACTTGCCATAGGAGGGAGATCTTCTTTATTAATTTCTTTAGGATCCACAGGTTTAGGCATTTGAGCCAAACTTATAGATGTAAATAAAAACACGATCCAACTCACCAAGATTTTCATTATGACCTCTTCTGTAAGCCTAATCTCCGATGGGCACTCATGGGAATCTGTTTTCTTACTTTTTTGATATTTTCTCTTTGTAAATCCACGACTAAAACAGCTTCTGCGGAGTCTGCAACCTGAACAACCTGCCCCCAAGGGTCAACTACAATGCTATGCCCCCAAGTTTCTCTTTTGTGAGACGATCTTTTGCTTGTGTGTACACCTGCTTGAGCTGCCGCTATAACATAAGTCTGACTTTCAATTGCTCGTGCTCTTAACAAGACTTCCCAGTGCGCTTTTCCAGTGGTGACTAAAAAGGCAGAGGGCACCAAAATCACATCGACATTTTCCTCAGCATAAGCAGAAAATAACTCTGCAAAACGCAAATCGTAACAAATCGTTTCGCCAAATTTCCAATCGCCCAAAGTAAAAGAGTGAGGCTTTTCTCCATGAGAATAAACATCAGACTCACGAATTGGTTTTTGACCATCGAGCTCAATATCAAACAAATGAACTTTCTGATAAGTGGCTCGAATCTCGCCTTTTTGAGAAATCAAAATCGAAGAATTATAGGCCTTACTGCCCACCTTAAGAGGCACGCTTCCTAGATGCAGAGGCCCGGCCTTTTGAGCCAAATCTTTTAGCTTTTCAAAGATAGGCTCTTGTAAAGTAAACGCAGGGACTGCCTCGCCCTCAACCACTCGCATATACAAACAATTTTCAGGAAAGCAGAAGAGATCGATTTTTTTCGCAACCACAGAGAGAACACGCTTTTCGATTTGCTGATAACAAACCTCCACGTCGTCAGTCGAGGTCATTTGGCAAACAGCTATTCGAATTGAATCGCTCACGTAAAAAACCTATTTAGAAATTTCAGAGTCACCGGAGATAGAGGCATTGCTAACATCTTTGCAGGCCCAAGAGTGGTTTTCAAGATTTTGACGGATTTTATCTAAAACTTGGCGGCAGCTATTGAAATTGCGAGCCTGACCCACCTGAGAGTCAACACCGGCTTTAGTGTACAAAGTCACACACCCATCACCTTTAGCCTGGTTAACACGAATCGTTCTTACGGTCTTTTCGTTGCGACAAAGAACGTAAGCATCCACGTCGCTGTTTTTGGCAGCAGGAGACTCAGCAGTTTCCCCCACTGAAGCAAGGAATAAAAAAAACAAAACCCATAACAACTTCATCACAGGTTTGAAGTTTAGAAAATTTTGGCGAAGCCGAATTTCATTATATCGAGTGCCAGATTTTTGCATCGGTTTGTCCCTCAATTTCCGAGCAGCTATCAAGACCTACGCAGTTTTAGAAGCTGCTTTCTTTTTAGTCGTCTTCTTTTTGCCAGCAGCTGAAGCTGCCTCTACCAACTTTACGTTTGAGTAGTTTAAGAAGCCCTCTTTTTTCAACAGACCCTCTTTACGATCATAGTGAGTTTGTACGTTTGCGCCCTGGATTTTAATTTGCAATGTGGCAGATCTAACTTCAAGGACAGTTCCACGAGTTCCTTTGCTAGAACCAGTGATCACTTCAACCATGTCGCCTTTTTTAATTTTCAATTTCATATTTTACTCCGAGTTTTCACTACAAGATCCACTAAAAAAAGTTGAATTTTTCTTCACAGGCCTATTCAGCTTTTTTTGCCTTCATTTTGCGACGAATACGCCCCTTAATTTCTAGAGCTCTTTTTGAAAGTGCACAGTCAGTTTGATTCAATACAAATTTATCAAATCCACCTGCGTGCTCCATGTCGCGAATAGTCGAAGTGGCGACATACAAGCGAACCATTTGGTTCAAAACACGGCTATATATGCGTTTTCTTTGAACATTTGGCATAGCGATTGTTTTAGTTTTAATGTTCGAGTGGCTCACCAAGTTTTTTACGACCGGAGATTTGCTCGTCAATTCACAGCGACTCATCTGGAACTCCTTATCAAGACAGAAAAGTTGATATATGAAAAAAGAAGCTTGTTGGCAAACAAAAAGTCGCATATAGATTAATCCTTTCGAAGAAAAGCCAATTTCCATGAAGCTGGCTACAGGAACCGCGTTGAGCGTATAGAAGGTGTTAAAATGAAGAAAAGCAGCAAAAGTAAATACCGTTCAGAGTACTCTGGTGATTATAACTTTGATTACAAAGATCCAGGCAGCATGGGCCGGTTCGTTAGCGATGGAGGTAAAATTACTCCTTCTCGCATTTCTAAATTGAGCGTTGCTCAACAAAAAAGAGTGGCTGCCGCTGTTAAAAAATCAAGAAGTTTAGCTTTACTTCCTACAGGATCAGACGCTTACGACACTTA
>JBFWYS010000565.1:0-2504 GCA_050186175.1 Pseudobdellovibrionaceae bacterium | reverse complement strand
GCTCTTATACGCAAAGAAATAAATGAAAACCTAGAAACCTTACAGGAATTTGATCTAAGGATGCTCACAACCGAAAAATCCCATCAATGCGCTGGATAAAAATGGCCAAACTCGAGAACTCTGATTTGCTTCGCAAATCAGAGTTTCCCAAGGCGACCAATAACCAGATCTGAAAACAATAAGAAATCCGCCGCGGTAGCGTAGAGGAATTAGAGACAAACTCCCAATGATTGGGGGCAGTTGACATTTTTTAAATCAACAGTGATGGGTCTTCAATTCAATCGAAACGTAGAACAATCACTAACTTTTTCTTCTCAGCATAGGTACCTTCGGAAAGCCAAGAAACAGCGACGGTTTATGGGGACGGCTCGAAACCTCAGGTTATTTTGCAGAGGCAGTTTTCGATTCGGTTGAAATAATCGACTCAGCGCTGTTTCAAGAATTACACATGCAATTGCTTACGCGGAACTGGTTCTTGATTTTAACTTATCAAGTTTAAAAATAAATCGAGCTTCATGCTTGCGATATCCGAAGCCTTCAATTTGATTGATTTGAATATAATCTCGCAGATTCAAATAAGCCTTAAAGCTCTGCACAACTCTGGTAAAAGGACGATAATCCCAAAAGCGATCTTTAGGTTCTCTTTTTAATGGATTCCAGCGACTCGCACCTGTCACAGCCATCGCAACAGCAGCTGTCAGTGCGCGAATAAAAGGTTTATAAGTATGTCGGCTCGAGAGTTTAATCTGAAAATGAAGATGATTCCCGACATTCGCTAACGATAAGACACGAACTCCATATTTATTAGAAAATTTTTGCACGAGATCTCTAATTTTTTTTTCGTTCTTAGCTTTTTTAAAAGACCAACCTCCTTTGGCTTTTGAAGATCTTAAAACCAAATGCATCGTGTTTTTGGTGTCCAACGGTCTGCCATGCGCTCTCCCTTTGCGGGTTTTCAAAAGCTCGCCACCGTAGGATTTAGATTGCTTTTTGAGAAGTTCGACTTGTTTCATAACGTGAACGAAGGTATAAATTCTTTAATTAAAAATCAAGAAGGAAGAAGACTTTTTTTTGCTTGATGTCGCAACTATTTATCCGTAACTGAAGTGTGTCCGAGGTTTTTTTACGTTCATTTCACTTTCGAAGTTGGAGTCCCATTAAGACAACAGGTTTTTCCTGAACTTAACATCCTATAGTTCCGAAGTTCCCGCCATCCAAGTGGCTGATACATTTTTCGGGCGGCCGTATTGGATTGGTGAGTGTACAACAGCGCTGTCATTGACCAAACCTGTCTAAAGGACTTGGTAGATTTTCTTTCCTAAGCCCCATGCCTGGTACGATGGATCGATGCAATATCGACAAACTCAAAGCAGTCCTTAACATACCTCTGCAATCGGCCCAAACTGTTCTCTCATTCGCATTCCAATAATCTCCTTGCATGCTTTTCCATCCATAAGCCATGCCGACAGCCATTTTATCTGCGCAGACAAGCGCAAATATAAAGTCTTTATTTGAATCCGCTTTTCCCAGGATTTGGAGAACGCGAGGACTCCTTCTTCGGGTTCATCGTAGGGAGTCAAAGTATAAGTGCTACGATAGACTGCCACACAGACTCTCGGCACCCGTAAGCTTCATCTAGAGTTGCAATGATTCTGTTTCGAATGTCATAGGCCATAGACCTTACGCAAATATTCTGCGGTCTTTTTCCAAACATCGACTTCGGCAGCCCGGCTCCCCTCGACTGTTCCGCCAAATTGAATGGCATTGTAAGGATCCATCATAAGCATTTTTTCACCGAAGAGCACGAAGTGACCGGTCTTAGGATAAGAATAATGACGAATTTCATTAGCAAATCCTGACTCTTTTGCACTCCTCACTATATTTTCAAAAAATAAAGACGAAGGCCAAAGTTGATCATCTTCACCTGAAAACATCAGAATAGAGCTTTTAACATTTTGAATCTGATAAAGTCCTCTATCACCAGTAGGCAATCTAATTGTTGCATCATAGAGCGGTTTGAAGACCGGCGCTTTTGATCTTCCTTCAGGATACATTTGTTTTTCAAGATTCCCATCGGCAACCACATACGGCGAAAAAGGAATTTGTAGGCCGTTGTAAATCCACGACGAATTTTTTGAGGGATCTCCACCGGGACGAGTGAATCCTTCGAAGGCTCTATCAGTTCCCGAGAGCAGAATCATTCCCAAAAAATTTGGATTTGCAGTTGTGGCAACTGCCAATGCGGCTTCTGCCCCTTTCGAAAATCCAACCAAGACACAACACTTTGAGTCCGGAAAAAGATGGGATACCTGCTGAAAGGAATTTTCAAAATACTCCAAAGGAATTCTATCGATCATAGGTGGCAATGGCGTGCCAGGAATCTTACTGAAGTATCCCAAAGCTAAAACCGAGAGGCCGCGCGCTGCAAAAGGACGGGCTGCATATGCGGGAATTCCTCCCTCAGAGCCACCTAGCAAAATAATAAAGTTTTGTGAATGACATTC
>JBFWYS010000564.1:0-2504 GCA_050186175.1 Pseudobdellovibrionaceae bacterium | reverse complement strand
CGATCGTTGTCCTTGAGAACATCGTCCGCCACGTCGAGCATGGAGAATCCCCTTTGCAAGCAGCGCTCAACGGATCAAAGCAGATCGGCTTCACGATCTTATCGATGACACTCTGCCTCTGCACCGTGTTCATTCCCCTCATCTTCATGGGCGGCATTATCGGAAGGATCCTCCACGAGTTTGCCATGACGATTGTGATCGCAGTCGCCATTTCCGGCGTCATCTCGCTGACATTAACGCCGCTTCTGTGCAGCCGCTTTATTCCTGTCCATGTCGAAGGGCGCAAAAAGAACTTCGTCGAAAAATTCTCCGATGCCTTCAACCAGAAGATCCTCGATATTTATGGCCCCACCCTCGAATGGTCGCTCAACCATAAAAAAATCATTCTCGGCGTCGGCGCGGCAAGCCTTGGGATTTCCCTTCTTCTCCTCGCCAAACTCCCGAAAGACTTCTTGCCTCCCGATGACTTAGGCCTTATTGAAGCCTATGTCCAGACAGTCGACGGCACATCCCCCTTTATCCTCGGCGACTACATGGAAGAGCTCGCTAAAATGGCCGTTCACGATTCCAATGTTACAAAAGTAGCGGCAGTCGGCGGCTATCCCCAAGACAATGAAGGGATCCTCTATATCCACTTAAAACCGCTTCAAGATCGGCTTCCCCTCGCAGGCGTGCTACATGCTCTCTATCCCAAAATGAATGCAATCCCAGGGGTAAAGACCTTCTTAAAACCCTTGCCGCTGATCAACCTTCAGGTCGGCGCCGTCGACAGCAAGGCCGCCTACCAGTTCACTGTCCAAAGCTTAAGCTCCGACGATCTCTATGAGTACGCTCCAAAACTCGAAGACGCGTTGAAAAAATTGACAACGATCAAAGATGTCGTCAGCGACCTGGACATCACCCAGCCTCAGCTCAACGTCGAGATCCTGCGCGACCGCGCCTCAATTTACAACATCACAGCGTACGACATCGAAAATGCCTTCAGCTTAGCTTACGCCGGGACAAACTTGTCACCCATCAACATGCCCGACAACCAGTACTACGCCATTATGGAGACCTTTCCACGGTTCTATAGCGAACCTGCCCAAGTGAGGCAGCTCTGGCTCCGCTCCTCGACAAACCATATGGTCCCGCTGAGCTCGATCACGAGGATCTCCGAATCGGTCGGCCCGTTGACAGTGAACCACATTAACACACTTCCGTCCGCAACGATCTCCTTCAACCTTGGCAATGCCGCCCTCGAGACCGCTTTGAAAGATGTGAAAAAAACAGCAAGCGAAGTCTTGCCGCCGACAGTCTTCGGCAGCGTGCAGGGCGCCGCAAGCGTCTTCCAGACATCATTTGCCAACCTCCAGTACCTGCTCGTCATCACCATCTTCATCATCTATGTGATCCTGGGCATCCTCTATGAAAACTTCTATCCCCCGATCACCGTCATGTCGACGCTGCCTCCTGCAGCGTTGGGAGGACTCTTTAGCTTATTTCTCTTTGGAGAGACCCTTTCGCTCTATGCATTCGTCGGACTGATCATGCTACTCGGGATCGTCTTGAAGAACGGGATCATCATGATCGACTTTGCCAACGAGTCGCGCATCCATGAAGGCAAGTCGATCCACGACGCGATCTATCACGCCTGCATGGTCAGGTGCCGTCCGATCCTTATGACCACCTTTGCAGCGCTGATGGGCGCTGTACCCATCGCGCTCGGCATCGGCGGGATGACCGCGCAAAGCCGCCGGCCGCTGGGTATCGTGATCGTCGGAGGGCTGATCGTTTCCCAAGTCCTCACCCTCTACCTCACGCCGATCATCTATACCTACGTCGAAGCCTTCCACGAAAGAATGAACAAGCTGAAAAAACACCCCAAACCCGAAGAAAACAACCTAGGCGGACAATAAGAAATTGCCAAATCAATCCTCACCCTGCCCTTTTGAAGCAGGGCTTCGTCTGTCAGAACTTTTCACTTTGATAATTTAATGAGTCTCAAGAAGACGAAGTAATCAAACACAATCTGAAGACTCTTAACCACTGCTGAATCAAACAGCCTCTTGCACTAATTGCACCAAAAAAGGTACACTCAAATTTGATTTAGGAAGGCCAAATGACGCAGCACAACCTGATACCTGCTGTCTTTTACAAAGAAGATGGCAGCGGCAATGAACCTGTTAGGGAATGGCTTTATTCTCTAGATAAAAACTGCCGCAAAATTATCGGAAAGGATATGAGAACAGTACAACTAGGGTGGCCATTAGGTATGCCGCTTGTGCGCAGCCTTGGCGAGGGACTATGGGAAATAAGAATTCGCCTCCCTAATAACATCGCCCGTATTATTTTTCCAAATGATCAAAGGAGAAATGGTCTTACTTCATGGTTTTATTAAAAAAACACAAAAAACACCTTTGGAAGATCTTCAACTCGCAAAAAATCTGGCAAAAAAATACAAAGAAATAGAGGGCAAAATTCATTGCAAACAAGCATAGAGTTTCTAGTTTTGACGATTTCCT
>JBFWYS010000563.1:0-2522 GCA_050186175.1 Pseudobdellovibrionaceae bacterium | reverse complement strand
CTTGTGCAGTTTTAGCAATCGTACAGAGATCAATGTATTCACCGATTCCTAAAGTTTCGAAGGCAAAAATTTCGCCTGTACGGGTAAACGTTTGAATCTCATCTGCCCAAACTGCAATTTTCTTTTCTTTACAGAACTCAAGAAGCGGAACAAAGAATTCACGCGGGGCACGTTTGTATCCACCTTCTCCTAACATCGGCTCGAAAACAAAAGTTGAAATATTGTGTGGGTTCTTATCCCAATGTTCTTTCATAGCATTAAGAGTTTTTTCGTGACCGCCAGTGCCACCATTTTTTTTGTCGTAAAAAGGAAGTCTTAAAATTTCGTCGTATGACGGTAATCCAACTTTGTAAGCAGGATTGTCGGTCACTTCCGCCATCATTGTCGATCGTCCCGCAAAGGCATCTTTGAAAGCGAGAACTTTTCTTGCTGGAGAGTGTTTTTGACGAGTGATTTTAAGAGCACTTTCGTTGGCCATTGTTCCGCAAGTTGCAAGCCAAGCGTATTTCAAACGACTCTTGCGACTCGCAAGTTCGACTAGTTTTTCAGAGAACTGGAAATATTCTCTGTTAGGCTGTAAGTTTCCTTGCACAACGATATCGCAGAGAGCTCCACGCACCGAGGCTTTCACAACATCAGGATGACCGTGACCCATCAAATGAATTCCAATTCCGTTAATCAAATCCATTTTTACTGAACCGTCTTCGAGTTCGACATAAGCACCGCGACCCGCTCCGGTTCCAACGTAGGGATAATAAAGAGGGCGCCCTCTTTTTTGTCCGACCTTATCGACCCATGCTTTACCACTTTCAATAGCTTCAACTTGAGGAGGTCGTATCCCTTTGATTGAGGACGTGGACTCCATCCACTCGCTCATCAATTGGTCCATAAGTTTGTCGATGTTTTGAGAATTGCGAATTTTATCACCAATTAAATTTTGACTCATAAGAACCTCTCGGGAAGGAGCAGAAGTGTCGATTTAGGATCTAGACGTGATTCTGTCTCTTCTGCTAGTGTACGAGAAGTCATGACACGCTTCAAATCGTCTTTCATAATCTCTACTCTAGTTGTAACTACCTTCGTCGTAACTTTTTTGATGGATTTTAAGAGTGGCTTTTCTTATTTGGGAGCGACGGAAGAACCACCGTCTCAAGTTGTGACTTCTGAACAACAAAACTCAGCTCCACCGGTGGATAAACAAACAGGAGTTTCAACTGCCCCTACTGAGAACCTAACTTTTGATCAGCTGTTTCGGAATGGCGTCACGAGTTATCAAGCCAAAGATTTTGCAAAATCAGCAGATTCATTTAAAAAAGCCTTGGTCTTACAGGATTCCAATGCCGCAGCTCTCACAAACTTAGGTCTAGCAGAATATAATTTGGGAAATGAGGGACTCGCGATCGCCTATTGGAGAAAAGCCATCGACATTGACCCAGATTTTTTCCCAGCAATATCTGCCGTGCGTTATGCGCTTGATAAACTTCCAGTAAAAGAAATTCCCCATGAAATTGAAACGTGGGAGAGAATTCGTGATTACACTCTAACCCCCGTTCCCATTCAGGCTTATTTAATTTTATCGGCCCTCTTCTTGTTTTCTGCAGGTTGGTTGTTAATAACCTTTGCTGGGAAAAGAAAAATTGCTATGGAAACCGAACAAGCCCCCCCTGGAATTCCGACTTTGGGAGTCATTTTTGCGCTCTGTTTTGTTCTTTGCACCGCGCTCGGAATTTTAAAGTCGATCGACAGCGGCATCGCTCGTGGAACAATTGTTTCCGAAAAAATTTCTGCACAATCGGCACCTGGTGAAGGACAAGCCAGCCTTTTTGATCTTTATGAAGGTTTGGAAGTAAAAATTCGGTCGGCCTCAGGTGATTGGCTTCAGGTTACCTATCCTGGTGCACTGACAGGGTGGCTCCCAAAATCTTCATTGATGCAGACCTCAGGTCGTCCGCTTTATTGACTTTCCTAACCGCCTCTTTTTAGAATTGGCGCTATGCTTCTTAGACCTCAATTTCGACTCTCATTTTGGTTCGCAATTTTAATTTCATTTGCTGCCTTTTTCTCGGCTTGTTCGTCATCAGAAAAAATTCCGGATTCGGCTGAAGGTCTTTTTAAACATGCGCAAGAATTAGAAAAAGATGAACGTTTCGAAGAGGCTCTCGCTCGTTATCAAGACGTTAAAAACAAACATCCTTACAGCCGCTTTGCCACTCAATCTGAAATGGCCATTGCCGATATTCATTTTCGTCGAGAAGAGTATCCCGAAGCACAAGTGGCCTATCAAACTTTCCGCGAGTTTCATCCCAAGCATGAACGAATCGATTATGTGACTTCGCAACTGGGTCTCAGCTTCTTTCATCAACTCCCGTCGACAATCGATCGCGATCTCACACTTGCCGAAAGAGCAATTAACTATTTCGATGAAGTTTTGCTGAAGTATCCAAAATCTGAATTCGCAAAATGCGCTGCTGAAAAAAGAGCTGAATATATAAAAATGCTCTCTGAAAAATAATCCTATATAG
>JBFWYS010000562.1:0-2559 GCA_050186175.1 Pseudobdellovibrionaceae bacterium | reverse complement strand
TTCTGAAAATTTGAGCTGCGGTAAAAAGGTACCAGCATCCTACGTTTGCAATCGGAATTTAGAGCACAACTTAGAAGATCCTAATAAAAAATATCCTGCTGTCATTGATTCGATTCGTTGTTTTCGTAAAAATGGCATTCCTGAATTGGAGTTCAATGGCAAATTAGAAGTGAATCGCCAGGGTGACGGAGTCGGTGTATTTGTTTGCGGTTCACTTTCAAGAAACGACCTAACTTTAGAAGATTGTAAGCTCGTCGAGTAACAGTCCGGAGACCACGCTTTGAGCAGACTTTAAAAAGTGCAAAAAAGCGAAGTGGACTTCTCTCACTTCGCTTTCCTGTCCTTCTCGTTCGTTGACTATCTTCTCCAACACTTAGATATTGTGTCCATGGATCTACAGCCATCCTTAACCGGAAAGTTATTGCTTGTCCGTCCTCTTGCACTGGCGGATTTTGAACCGCTTTTCGAAGTGGCTTCTGATCCTGTGATCTGGGACCAGCACCCGTTTCCTCGATTTGAAAAAAATGCTTTTATTGAATTTTTCGAACAGGCAGAAAAATCTAAAAGCGGTCTGGTAGTTATTGATCAAGCAACAGAAGAAATAGTTGGAGCTTCCCGCTATTATAACCAGAAAGAAAATCAAATTGCAATAGGTTATACTTTTTTAGCCCGCTCGCACTGGGGCGGAAAATTTAACAGAGAGCTAAAGACTCTGATGATTGAACATGCGCTCCTTTTTGTCGGAGAGATCTTTTTTGATATCGGGGAACATAACTTGCGTTCTCGCCGTGCGATTGAAAAAGTCGGCGCTAGCTTCGTCAGTCTTCAGACGATCAATGAGAAGCCTTATACACTTTACAAAATTGATAGAACGAATTTTCTCGCTGCCTTGGGCACCAGAGTTTGAGCAAGAAGGAGGCTTTTTTGCTACCAAATTTTCATCTGTCCATTGAGGTTAAATCAATTGAAGAGTCCATTGTTTTTTTTACTAGAGTTTTAAAGGCCGAAGTTATTCATCGAGATTCATCTGGTTATGTGAATATTGATTGGTTTGGTAGCCAGATCACTTTAGCAGAAAATGGAGACATGGGCTGCGCATCACCTAATCTTCATTTTGGCGTGAATTTAACTCTTCGAAATTTTGATGAATTGTTTCAGAACATAATGCGAGAGGGAAAAGAGTTTGTTCATATGGAGCCAGAAATCAGAGATAAGGGCTCAAGTATAGAACGAAAGAAAATGTTTTTAAAGTGTCCTACGGGATATTTGGTTGAAATTAAAGGGTATTGGTCACAGTCCTAATAAATTGTTTCCAACCGACTTTTTTCTATCTGTAAACAATTTTGTCATGACACTCGGATTGCCGCAAAGAGAAAAGCTCTATGGAGAGTTGTTCATTGACAATAATCCACAAGGTTCTAACGTTATTAGAATGAAGCTATTTATTTTAGTTGTTTTGTCACTTTTTGGTACTCAGGCCGTATGCAAATCAAACTCGATCAAGAAGCTTCCAGTTGAAGAGATCTGGACCAAAAAAGAAGTTGGCGCAGATGATGAATATCACATCAGTCGCTATGTACAGTTGCCAGCAAGAACATTCGACCTTCTGTTTGCAAAAATAGACCGCGAAAAATTTTCTCCTCGTCTCTGGCGAGCCGATATTAATAACGACAAAGAAGCAGAATATATTTTTTTACTTACTCCTCGTAATAAGGAAGACGGAAGTGCTGATCCGCGACTGCTGGACAAAATTGGTCCGATTTTTAAAATACAAGACGGACAACTGGTTGAAATTAGAATCCCAGCCTTTTCCAAAGACTATACCAATATTTTACTCCCATTTCTAGAATATGGAAACCAAGGTCTCCAAATAAATGTCCACTACAGTGCACGGCTAAATCGAGACGGCAGCGTTCGAGCAATTGGTAACAAAGGTGTTTCTGAAGTATCTGAGAACTTAAGTGTGAGTCGAAAATTGAGTTTCATTTGGAAGGATGATTCTTTAGTAAAAATAAAAGAACGTCTAGAGTGCACGACTACCACCTCAGTTAGGCCTGAATGTAAAATTGAGGAAAGTCTCTCCTGCATACCCAAAGCAGTCACTTCTGCATGCACAAAAAAGCAAATTAATGTGGTCAATGAGTCTCAACTCCCAAAGGTAAATATAAAATAAGCCTTCAGATAAAAAGACTATTGTTCGTAGTTCTGAGTTCAGAACACAAATAATACAAGACCTTAGAACTCATCTTTTAAATTCGATCTCGAAGGGAATTGTTACAATCAACGGTGAATTAAAGAGACTATTGACAAACCTTTTGCTCGCAAGAATTCTAAGTAAATGAAAAATAAAGCGATAATTATCAGCGGACTACTTGTCGGAATCGTAAGTCTTGGGGCTATTTTTTGGAAACTGCAGTCTTCTCAAGATTCCCAAATAGAGGTCGTCGAGCCGATAGTTTCTCCAACATTAACAATAGAGCCACCGATTGATAATGTCGATCATCCGAGGGTGGAAAGGATATTCAAGTCCTATCGCAAACTTTGAAGCTCATTCCGAGT
>JBFWYS010000561.1:0-2576 GCA_050186175.1 Pseudobdellovibrionaceae bacterium | reverse complement strand
ATTGGGAGGAGTCACGATAACCCACGCGCCAGTAACCGGAATATCCTCACCATCAACAGTCACACGCGCGTGAACGGAGCCATCGCTTGTATCGTCATACCACCCATCTGCATTATTAAATGTCTGACCGACAGCCTCATTATAAATTGGATACTTTTTTGGATCTGGGGTACCCGCTTTGCCCAAACCTCCAAGCACACGCAAACGACCTTTTTGATCGGTACGCAACTCTCCGAGTTGAACAGGAAGGCCCATAAAATTTTTGGTTTCAAATTTATGAATTTCGCCGCTGAGATTTCGGCCCGAGATCGTTTTCGTTTTAGGTTCAATCTCTAGCGACTTGCGATCACGGACATCGGCATTACGAAGCGGAAATCGCAGCTGGTGTTGTCTCGCCTCTTCAATGTCCATGGCCACATCAAATCGATACCAGTTGGCTTTTTTATTTGCGAGGTGAACGCTCCAATGAATAATGGCGTTATCGGCTGTGAGCTCAACAGTTTTTCCACTTTGTGTTTTTGCGTAAATGCGAAATCGCTGCGCCTGCCGCTTTAAGGCGCCTCGTTTATCTCTGGCTTTAATATTTTTTAAATAAAGTTGAGTGTCGACTTCAGGACCATCAAAAAAATCATTTCCTTTTTCTAAACTATTTCCGACCCGCGCGACTCCGATGGCCGGGTAAATCGCTGCGCTTACAATCGGATCATTATCAGTACTTGACCACTGAGAAGATTCCAACGGCGGACCAAAAAATCTTCGCCCAACAAGATACATTCCGGAGGCAGCGGCTGAGACAGCCAAGAACAGACGCCGAGTTATTTTTTTATTCTTCATTCTTAAATAGTAACAGACGGAGTTTAAAAATAAAAAAGCGCTCTTATGAAAGGGCGCTTCTTATCGATCTAAGTCGAGTCTTTTAACTAAGCCGCTTTTTTATGAACCACAGAACGTTGGTGAATCGGCGTGTACTCTGCATTCACAGGGCCTGTGTAAATCTGGCGAGGACGCCCGATTTTTGCAGTTCCTGATTCGTTCATTTCTTTCCAGTGGGCAATCCAACCTGGAAGACGCCCAAGAGCGAACATCACTGTGAACATGTTTACGGGGATATTCAGCGCGCTGTAGATAATCCCAGAGTAAAAATCCACGTTTGGATAAAGTTTTTTCTCTTTGAAGTAAGGATCATTTAGAGCGGCTTCTTCTAATTTTTTAGCAATGTCGAGGAGCGGATTGTTTACACCCATTTTAGCGAGAACCTTGTCGCACGCTTTTTTGATAATTGCAGCACGAGGGTCAAAATTTTTGTAAACACGATGGCCAAAACCCATCAGTCTAAAATCAGAGCTCTTGTCTTTTGCTAGAGCGATATACTTGTCAACATTGCCACCATCGTCGTGGATCGCCTGGAGCATTTCCATAACAGCTTGGTTTGCACCGCCATGGAGAGGTCCCCAAAGAGCACAAACTCCGCCACTGACGGAAGCAAAAAGATTCGCCGCTGCACTTCCGATCATTCTTACCGTCGAAGTACTGCAATTTTGTTCGTGATCCGCGTGAAGAATAAGCAGCAAATTCAAAGCTTCTACAACTTCTGGAGCCATTTTGTAGGGCTCGGCAGGAACAGAAAACATCATATTCAAAAAATTCTCGCAATAATTGAGATCATTGCGTGGATAAACTCTCGGTTGGCCAATTGAAGTTTTATAAGCATAGGCTGCGATTGTTGGAAGTTTCGCCATCAATCGAGTAATGCTAATTTCAACTTGTTTTGGATTCGCAGGATCTAAAGAGTCTTGGTAAAAAGTCGACATGGCACAAACAGCGGCGCTTAACACGGCCATCGGGTGAGCGTCTCGTGGGAAAGCTTCAAAAATTTTTGTTAAATCTTCGCGAATCATCGTATGACGGCGAATGTCACCTGTAAAGGTATCGAGTTGCTCTTGAGTTGGCAGATGTCCGTAAATAAGGAGATATGAGACTTCAAGAAAAGAGGCCTCGGCAGCTAGTTTTTCAATTGGAATTCCACGATAAGTCAGAACTCCTTTTTCTCCATCTAGAAATGTAACTGCGCTCTGACATGTTGAAGTGTTCGCAAAGCCGTTGTCCATTGTGATGTAGCCGCTTTGGTCGCGTAATTTCGAAATATCAAAGGCCTTTTCTTTTTCCGATCCTTCGATCACCGGAAATTCAAAACTTTTGCCTTCGATCTCGACTTTTACTTTGTTACTCATGAATGACTCCTCTTTTTGTTGCTTAAGACTTTCATCGGCACATCCAAAGGACAGCTTAACGGTGCGGAGACTGATCGAAGGTCCGGAAATGACAATCAAAGAAATTGAAATGGATGACTGAATCAAATGGGCGCAGGACCATTGTCTCGCTGTTGTCAAAGTGGTCAACAAGCCGTCAGGCATAAGACTCAAAAGCGACTAAATAAACTGAATTTAATCATTAAAATAATTTCAGACATGTCTGATTATTTTCCGTTCAACAATCCATCTACGCGCATGACATACGATCTTATTCGTACTGAGTAGGCACATCTCTTGATAAGGACTCCTCTCACAATTTTTGAT
>JBFWYS010000560.1:0-2582 GCA_050186175.1 Pseudobdellovibrionaceae bacterium | reverse complement strand
ACAAAAGCTTTTCTAACCTTTTACTCAAGGAGAGTCTTCCACCTCAAGAAATTTTGGCGGAACCGGCCTCGGGCTTTCAATCTGTAAAAAGCTTGTTGAGATCATGGATGTAAAAATCGGCGTAGATAGTAAAAAAGATTTGGGTTCTTTGTTTTGGTTCACTTTGCCTCTCGAAATTCCTGTCGTGGACCAAACTCTTGCCCCTATAAGTGAGCTTTCTCCCGGAAAAATTTCACGCTCGCAAAAGGGTCTCAATATCCTCGTGGCTGAAGACAACCATATTAATCAAATGATTATCCTGGCCATGCTTGAAAACATGGGTCACACACCTCATTTAGTTACAAATGGCCGAGAAGCTGTAGACACGTTCCTTACTGGAAAGTATGACCTGATTTTAATGGATCATCATATGCCTATTATGGATGGAAACGAAGCCACAATTCAAATTCGACAACAAGAGGCTGGAACCGGAAAAAGAATTCCGATTATTGCTTTTACAGCCAACGCTTTTCGCAGCTCTTTGGAAGCTGATCCACTCATGGATGACGTGATTCTAAAGCCTGTAACCAGCGAGACCTTGCAGAAAGTACTTTCAAAATGGGAAAGCAAAGCCGATGGGTAAAAATGTCGACACCTCCCGCCTCCAAACACTGAAAGAGCTGACCTCTAAAACCACACCTCATTTAATCGCGGATCTGTTTCGACTCTTTGTCAAAGAGTCACCTGAAGATTTTAAGAGCTTGCGAGAAGCCATTGCTAACTCTCAATGGGCGGAAGCCACTAGAATTGCACACTCTGTCAAATCTTCCGCAGCCAATTTAGGCGCTAACCAAATGGCTCGCTTCTGCGAAAACATTGAGAAAAATATCCAGAGCCCGCAGGTTCCTGTTTGGCTAGAACACACCGAAAAGGAATTCACGATGGCGGTCCAGGAAATTCAAGAATACTTGAACACTCAAAAATAAAAACAAGCCCTCCATGGTCCAGAAAATGACAAGAGACAATTGACTTAAACAATGAAGTGTTTATACTTTTCTTGTTGGATATGATTATGGAAGTATAAAATGCTTAAGAAAATTCTTCTCGTCGACGACCAAATCTCAATGCAAATGACCGTTCAAGCTTCGATCGGTCACCTCGGAAAACATGAAGTCGCCCACGGGGTCGACCAGGCTCGCGCTGCTTTAGACAAAAACTCATATGAGTTGATAATATTAGACGTCAACCTGCCCGATGGAAACGGCTTTGATTTTTGCAAGTTCCTTAAAAATAGTTCTAAGTTTCAAAATCTGCCAATTTTTTTTCTAACTGGAGAAAAGGAAATCGATAAAAAAGTTCTCGGATTCAATTTGGGTGCAGAAGACTACATCGTAAAGCCATTTGAGCCGCAAGAGTTCGCCGCCCGAGTAGAAGCAAAAATAAAAAGAAAACCGCCGACGCTAGGCTCAACCATGGCTGCCGCCGGATTTTTTATAGATTTAACTCAGCAAAAGGCCTCGATTGGTAGCGCCCCAGGAACTGGACAGATTCTCTCCTTAACTCCGATCGAATTTAAACTTCTTGTTCATTTTCTTAGAAACCAAGGACTCACTCTTTCTAGGGAAACCTTATTGACCGCCATCTGGGGTGATACAGTCCACGTCTCCGCTCACACTTTGGACACTCATATTTCTTCACTGCGAAAAAAATTAGGTGATTCTGGAAAATATATTAAGTCCGTTATCAAAAAGGGCTATTGTTTCTCTCCGGAAATCACAACCTAACTCTTTTTAGAACTTCGACACCATCGTTTTGCTCAACCTGGCACAGGTGAACCAACCGCATTTGTTACAGGTTGACATCCAAAGTCTCGAGGAGAACCACCACAAAATGCAGACGGAGCATCTACGCCATGCAGTTGTTTGAAGGCCTTGCAATCGCTTGTGTTTGCGATTCCGGGAGCTAGAGTTTTCTTCATACAAACAACGCTCTTTGTGCCAATTTCTGCCAACCAGTAAGCGTAGCCTCCTGAATCTGGCGCACGCCCGAAAAGGTCACTATAAGCAATACATAAATTCTTTTGAGATTGTGTTGGTGCCGGCATCCCTCCTGAACCCGGGCACGGTGTACTTGCGTCGTCGGGATAGACCGCACATTGCGGAAGTCGCGAAGCCCCCGTCATATCAATATTTGGAAGTGGACATTGCGCTGACGGCACCCAACCAACCTGATTTCCGTGACTATCACGAGGCGCAAATTTATTCATGTAGAATTGGCAATCGACGCCCTTTATTCCTTTGATGATTTGATTCTTCCAGCAACTCATTGGATATTCAGTTTTTGGAGTAACACCATTCGAAGTGAAAACAGATTTCCAATAGTTGAGTCCCGCAGCGTCCGGCATTCTGCCAAATAAACTCATATAGTGCTCAGATATTTTCATGTCCACGAGACTGGTTGTCGAAGCTGGGAGCTGACTTGGATTACTTGGCGTTTGAGGTGCTGAGGGTTTGTAAAACGCTACGAGTTGATCCCAAGTCTGAGTTCGATAAATAAGCTGACGTATAAAACTACTGATACTTGCATCTGAGATTTTAGAGTTT
>JBFWYS010000559.1:0-2588 GCA_050186175.1 Pseudobdellovibrionaceae bacterium | reverse complement strand
TGTTTTGTGGATACATCTTTAGTTAAAGACGAGCGTAGTCCCTCGTTTGCCTTTTCGTGGGCTCATAAACACAAGTCTCATTTTATTTCTTTTTACTCTCTTCAACATCTTGGTCGAGGATTTTACAAAACTGGTTTTCTTGGCTCGCAATTAAAATGGAATACAGGAATCGATTTTTACTCTTTTGCTGTTAAAGATGAGGTCAAACCCATTCCAACAAGCTCTGACGTGGTGATTCTTGACTCAGTCTTTTTTTGATTCGTGACAAAAAAATTCTTGAGTCTCCGATATCAAAGGCTTTAGTTAGCGGTTTGCAGCCATCATACAAAGAAATTCAAAAATCGCATCCATTCCCGCTAACGAAGTGATGTCTGCCTGATCAAAAGGTGGACTCACTTCAACAACATCCGCACCGACAAGATTTGGGATTTTAAAAGCGCGCAAAATTCTTTGAACTTCATATGTCGTCAGCCCGCCAGGAACCGGAGTTCCCGTGCCGGGAGCAAAAGCTGGATCCAAACAATCGACATCGTAAGTAATGTATGTCGGAGTCGCATCCATCGGACCTAGCTTTTTGAGAAATTCAAAAAGCCCTGGTTCACGAATATCATCAACTGTATGAACTTCGTGCCCGTGCTTGCGTACAAATTCTAAGTCATCGTCGCCCGCAAGAGGCCCACGAATTCCAATGAGCATACTTTTTTTTGGATCAATCAAACCCTCATCAACAGCATGCCGAGCAAAGGCACCATGGTGATACTCACATCCCCAAGCCGCTGGATAAGTATCTAGATGAGCGTCAAAATGAATGAGCCGAAGAGTTCCATGTTTTTTCTTTAAAGCCCGAAGAACCGGAAGAGTGGTCGAGTGGTCTCCACCAACTGCAATTATTTTTTTATTTTTTGTAACAACTCCACTTACAAACTTTTCGATTTTCGCATAGGTTTGCGCTTGATCAATGGGTACAACTGGGCAGTCACCAATATCCGCTACTTTTAATTTTTGAAACCAAGTAAGCCCTCGATTTATATGAAACCCACGTCCTAAAGAGGAGATCTCACGAATTTTAGAGGGAGCAAATCTCCCTCCCGGACGATAGGAAACTCCACCGTCATAAGGAATCCCAAAAATTCCCACATCATAATCCGCATCCACATTCACATGCGGCATTCTAAAAAAAGTTTTAATCCCAGAAAAGCGCGGAAATTCTCGACCACTAAGCGGTTTATATTCCATATTCTCTCTCACAAAAAAAGATCACAAATATTTCATCACGAATCTAGTTATATAGCTTAGGTTGCTTGACCAGTTGTCGCAAGTTCCTTTAATTTAACTCCTTATGGATTCGTCGCTTCTTCATAAATGGTACTTAGCGCATAAAAGAGATTTGCCTTGGCGGGTCAATAAAGATCCTTATCGTATTTGGATCTCAGAGGTCATGTTGCAACAAACAACGGTTGCTGCGGTGGTTCCATTTTATAATCGTTTTATAGAGAGATTTCCGAGCTTGCAGAGTTTGGCAAAAGCTTCGGAAAAAGAAGTTCTCCGGTATTGGTCAGGACTTGGTTATTACTCGCGAGCAAGAAATCTGTTGAACGCTGCAAAACAAATAGCTGCTTTAAAAACTGGCTTCCCGAAAACCTATGAAGAATTAATTGAACTCCCTGGGTTTGGTCCCTACACAGCCCGAGCTGTTGCGAGTCTTGCTTTTGAGCAAAAGGTTGGGGTTTTGGATGGCAATGTGATTCGTGTGATCTCCCGAAAAATGGGATTGTCTGTTGAACACTGGAAACCACAAGGCCGTGATCAATTGCAAACTCTCGCCGATAAAATGGTGGGAGATCTTCCAAGTTCAGAAATCAATCAAGGATTAATGGAACTAGGTGCAACAGTTTGCACTCCACTGAGTCCAACCTGTTTGCTTTGTCCGTGGACAAAATCTTGTGTAGCTCGTGATCAAGATCAGATTGCAGCTTTGCCTTTAAAAAAACCGCGTAAGAAGCATGAAGTTTGGGTTTGGGAACCTCATGTGGTAATCAAAAAAAATAAAATTGCTCTCATCGAGAATGACTATGCTCCTTTCCTTAAGGGTCAGTGGCTCTTTCCTGGTTTAGCAAAAAAGCAAACTGCAAGGCCAAAAAAATTCTCCTTCAAACACGGCATCACTCATCACGACATTTTTGTGCAGTTAAGATATCCAAAGATGGTTGCATCGAAAAAGGCAAAATGGGTTTCTCTCGATGAAGTTCTAGAACTTAATCCTACGAGCCTTGTTAAAAAAGTTTTACAGACAATGGAGGCTCAAAAATGAAAATGATTGGAGTCTTCTTTGCCATCCTCCTTCTCTGCTCGTGCACATCTGCAAATAAACCAAAACCTGCCGTGCCAGTTAACGCCCTAACGGGAGTTCCACTGCCTGCTCCCAAAGACGCTGAAGCTGTGGTTACCTTTGGGGTTTCCAGTTACGTGACTTTCACTCCAAATAACGAACTCTTTTTCAATAGCAGTGGACGCTTAGGACACGCGCAAGCACAGATTTACTCTTATGATTCCAACACCAAACTTGAAAAAAGATGGACTTACACATA
>JBFWYS010000558.1:0-2617 GCA_050186175.1 Pseudobdellovibrionaceae bacterium | reverse complement strand
CGGGAGCGGGGCGTTCGGCGCCAAAGGACGTCTCAGAAGGGAACTAGCGGGCCATGGTCATTTCAGTGGCGATCGTGCCGCGGACGACGACGACCTTGATTTGGCCTGGGTAATTGCACTCTTCTTCGATGCGGGCCGCGATGTTGCGACTGATTTCGAGAGCTTTTGGATCGTCGACTGTTTTTCCATTGGCAATCACGCGAACTTCGCGTCCGCCATTTAAGATATAACAATCAACAACGCCTTCGAAACTTTTTGCAATGGCTTCAAGTTCTGTAACTTTTTGAGTGTAACTTTCCATTGTTGATCGACGTGCGCCAGGACGGGCCCCTGAGATCGCATCTGCGGCAATGACCAAGAAGGCGAGATCCGTAGAAGGTTGTTCATCATAGTGATGGGCGCGAACGGCATGAACCACATCTGGGGCTTCGCCTCGTTCTTTGATGAAGTCTGCGCCGATGACGGCGTGGCCCCCATCAACTGCATGGTCCATGGACTTTCCGAGGTCATGCAAAAGACCCGATCGGCGTCCTTTTCTTTGCTGGTCTCGTTGAAGTCCGAGTTCAGAAGCAAGGAGCCCACACAGCCATCCCACTTCGCCGCAGTGGAAATATTGATTCTGTGTGAATGAATAACGATAACGAAGGCTTCCCATCATTTGGCGAATTTCTGGATGGAGGTCCATGATTCCTAATTCTTTAGAAATCATATCACCGTCTTTTTTGATCTGTTTGAAAAGTTCACGTTTGCAATTGTCTGCTGTTTGTGTGATCGCCCTCGGGTCCCAATTTTTTGACTTGAGAATTTTCTCTAGAGTGCGACGAGTGAGTTCGCGGCGAACTGGGTCAAAACCCGCGATTGAAATCTGCATGGATTCTGCATCTGTATAGAGATCACAACCACAGCTGTCCTGAACGGCTTTAATTACACTTTTATCGGCAGCTAAAAATTTATTCCGAGTATTTTCATCTTGAAACTCGACCGCTCCCAAACCACGTTCTGAACAGTAGGGGCGAGCAAAACGATCGATTGTCACTGAGATCATGCGTTTTGCGCGGATTTCAGCAGTTTCTTTGATTTCCTCTTCGTAGGCTTGAGCTTCGTTTTGGGCCCTTGTGCGTGCTTCCTTCTGAAGTTCGTCGATAAGACCTTGTTTCACTCCGTTCACAGTGAGGCCAGTTTTTTGCGAAAGTCTTTCGACCAAAGATTTTTGTACGTCTTGTTTTCCGGTTCGAAAACTATCGAGGGAACGATTTTGATTTTCAACCTGTTGTTCTTGAGATCGAACTTCAGACTCTTTTGTTCGTAAATGACATTGAGTCTCTTTAACATGATTATCAAGTTTTTGTTTTTTCTCTTCGACTAAGTCTTGTAACTCCTCGATACGATCCTCGATTTTCAGATGATCGGCCTCTACTTTTCCCCAGAGTTGCAATTCGAGTTCGCGAAGTTGTTCGTCGAGATCGGCTTTAACAGCCTCGTGGTTTTCTTGAGCACGATCAAGAATCTCGCGGGCTTCGGCTTCGGCCTTTTTTCTTTCGGTTTGACGATAAAGAGCATAAGCAACGAGACCAAATCCAAGACCTAAAACCACACCAGTGATGAGAAAAGTAGCAATTGTCATAATCGCCTCAGTATGGCGTGTTTTTGTTCTTCAATCCAGTGTTCATTTGCTTGATGAGCAGAGTTGTTTGTTGCTGCACAGCTTCTTATGCCAGTGGACGTTCATTGTATTTTAATAGTCTTAAGTCTTATCATGGTGGCACAAGCGAGGCGCTATGCAGCTCGAATCTCTATTTAAAGTTTTGGCCTTTTACGTGGTTCTAGGAACTCTTGTTCCGATTTTAGGCTCCTACATGGCTAAGGTTTTTGAAGGCAAAAGCACGGGGCTTTCCTTTTTGAAGCCGGTTGAGAGAATGCTTCTTAAGTTTATTGGAATTACCAATCCGCGCCCGATGGATTGGAAAAAATATGGAATGCAAGTTCTTGCCTTTAACTTGCTCGGTTTTATTTTTTTGTGGCTGATTTTGCTTTTGCAAAGATGGTTGCCGCTCAATCCTACAAATTTAGATTCTGTGCCTTTTTGGACGGCATTTAATATTGCTGCCAGTTTTGTGACAAATACGAATTGGCAAAGTTACGTTCCCGAAACGACGCTCACCGTGTTTTCGCAGATGGTGGGTTTGACAGTTCAAAACTTTTTAAGTGCGGCGACGGGAATTTGTGTCTTCGTCGCTCTTGTGCGGGGACTTCGCTCAAAAGGGTCTTCGGATGTGGGACACTTTTGGATCGATCTCAATCGAAGTTTAGTTTATATTCTCTTGCCCCTTAGTTTTGTTTGGGCCGTTGTTCTGGCTTCACAAGGCGTGATTCAAAATTTCAGTTTACCGGTCTCGATAAGGGGCCTCTCCAGTATTGAACAACAAATTCCTGCGGGACCGGTGGCCTCGCAGATCGCCATCAAACAATTGGGAACAAACGGGGGAGGGTATTTTGCGGCGAACTCTGCTCACCCTTTTGAAAATCCAACTCCACTGTCTAACTTTTTCCAGGTGATCGCGATTTTACTTATTCCAGCAGCGCTTTGTTACACCTTCGGAAAAATGGTTGGAAGTTT
>JBFWYS010000557.1:0-2619 GCA_050186175.1 Pseudobdellovibrionaceae bacterium | reverse complement strand
CTTTGTCGGCTTCGTTGTTCCTGAAGAAGGCTCGTTCATAACGATCGAAAACCTCTGCATTCCCAAACCTTCCAATAAAGATGATTTGACCTACCGGTTCATCAACTATCTCTACACTCCAGAATCGGTCGCATCCCATTACGAAACATACGGGTTCTTCCCCTCGACGCTAAAGGCTACCGATATCGCCCACATCGATAAGCAGGCATCCGAGATCCTTCGCGACTCGGAAGAAAATTTCAGCAAGTACCATTTCTTCCAAAATATCCTTCCTCAAGACGAAGTGCGCGACATCTGGGTCGATGTCAAGTCTGGCGACTTTTAAAACAAATGGCCGCTGCGTCAAAAACGCAAGCGGCCAGTGTTAACCTCGATGAATTGAGGATTTAAAAGCTAAACAACACCCATCTGCCAGGCGGAATTTAGTTTTGCCTATTGCAGGACAATGGCCATTGCTATTGCAAGCCTGGGGATATCGTCGAAGGCATGATGCTCACCCCAGATCGGATCATCGGAATGAGGAGACCCTGCCAAACGGAAGACCTCGCCAAAAATCTGGTTTTGCTGGTCTTTAGGAATCCCATTGAACTTTGCTTTCAGCGCCAAATGAACTGCTTGATCAAAAATGGGAATGCTATCGAAAAGATGAGTATTCCCCCAATCCTTGTCGTTAAGATCGATCGGCTTTCCATGCAATTCCCAAACATGATAGTGGATGTTGATCCGGTCCTCTTCTGACAATTGCTTCATCTCCTTGCGCATTTCAGTCACCGATGCACCATCGGCAACTAAACGGTGAAGACGGACTAGCGCTCCCATAAAAGGGCTTGCTATGGCTCCGCCCCCAATAGGCTCTAAAAAAGGTTTAGGATGAGCGCGCCGATGCTCTTGGTAGCTGGAAAGCGCATGTTCTGTACGTCTCAGCTGATTCCTCATTGCATTTGGACCATAGGCAAACGGCAAAGCGAGTTCTTGGAATTTAACCGGATCGGAAAAATCTTCAATTCGATCCCACAATGTATCGATATGCCACTTGGTTCCAGATTCACTAACGAATGTTACCCAAACATGGGCGCCGCGAAAAATATTGTCGCGCATATGCTGCACAGCCCCTTTTAATAGAGGAGGTTCTTCATACGTCAGTCGATCGAGGATATAGGCGGCAATCAAGGCGTGGTGCCTGCAAACGCCAATCCCCTTTTCAATGAAATGATCGATAGGAATGAATGGTACTTTGACAGTTACAGTGCCATGCTTCAAATAACTGACTGATTCTTCGTAATCGAGGCTCTGAGCTGGTCTTTCTCGTTTGAAATCGGCAACCAATTGATCGGTCATCCTCTCTAGCGAGGGTTCCGTCGAGCGAAATAGCATGTAGTTGCGAATGTAGTTTTTTACGTAAGTCAAGATTTCCCGTTCTGTCAAGTGTCCCGCTTGAGATCTCAGGAAGCTAACGATATGGTTATAGTGGGCATTTAAGTGTGGGGAGTTTTTAGGGTTTAAAACGACCACTTCCCGTCCAGATCCCGACCCGCAAGATACAACAGGCATTTGCGATAAACTTAAAAGACCTCCAGTAGCCGGTGTATAATCCACCCCATAGACCTTTAACTGAGACTCAAAATGCCGGTTTCGAAAGAAATTCTTCTTAAATCCCGTCATAAAATTGCGCATCGAAATCGTCCGTTCTCCTACCCCATCTCCAAAGTCTGGATGATCAAACTTATCATAAGTAGGTTCTGTGATAAGAAATGCATGCATTTCCGGATATCTACGTTCAATCACTTTAGGTTGCTCTTCAAGCACAAGAAGTTTATTCATGTTTTGTTGAATGGGGAACTGTTCTCCAATGTCGATCATGGCATAGCCATAGTTTAATTCTCGCACACGCCCATAGCGCATATCCTTGTCTGATGGAAATCCAACGACAACAATATCGCCTACTTTGACTGCATTGGGTTTCAAACCAGAATTGAGAACAGCCTTTAATCCGCCTCCATGAGATAGCCACTTGCCGCCGATGAGAATTCCTTTGCGCCCTTCTGAATCGCTTTGGTAAGGAGATAAAGCGCCCCATTTTCTCAAAAATAGAGAAATATTCTCGCTGATTGCTCCTCCGCTGTTCGTAAAATGGCAGGCTCTGCCGAAATTAAATAGCGCTTGCATGCTAAGACTATCGAGTGTTTCAGATCCTTCTCTGCCAGGCTCGTTAAAATACCCTTGCAGCGCCGCATCCATCTTCCGATAGATCTTTTCTAATTTTGCTTCATCGATCTGTCCTGGATTTAAACGGCTAGGATGCCTTTTAGCCATCGGAGCCCAGTCAATAGCGGCTATTTTTGATAAATATTTACTTGAATCAGTTGCACCTGATGAAGACGACGCAGACATCTTAAACCTCTTATTTTCAATAAATTACAATTAATATTACAAATGTTAAAATCTTTGTTCGGACATAATCATATCTTAATTTCATTAATTTATTATTAAAATACAAAAAATAATAAAAATTAAAATTGCATGATCTCTATAACAACTTAACTTAATAACAAAAACTAAAATTCTTAATACTTGTTTAATAAATAATTAGTAAAATTAAAGTCAAAAAATTAGGAGTTG
>JBFWYS010000556.1:0-2624 GCA_050186175.1 Pseudobdellovibrionaceae bacterium | reverse complement strand
ATTGGCCCACTCATTTTAACGATTCTTGGAATTTCAGGCGCAGCAGCACTGGCGAAATTTGACGTTATCCGAATACCGATGATTATTCTGGTCTTAGCACTCTTTGGAGTTGCTGGATTTGCGCTTTACCGAAAACGCAACAGTTGTGAGCCTGGATCCATTTGTGCTGATCCCAAGAAGTATCGAAAAATGGTTGTGTTTTATTGGCTTGGATTAGTCGTCGCTGTCTTAGGGATCACGTCCCCACAATGGGTCGCGTGGTTGTTTTCATAAAGGAGGAAAAAGAAGATGAAAAACTTAATACCTACGCTTTTTTTGGTGGGCGGGCTTACAGTGACGAATTTCGCATGGGCAGAAAAGGCATGTTACGAAGTGCAAGGAATGACCTGCGCCACTTGTGGAATCACAGTGAAGTCTGCAGTAAAGAGGATCAAAGGGATTCAGGAGGTCAAAGCATCTGTTGAGAAGAAAAATGCCGCCGTTCAATTTGACCCCACTCAAACAAATACCGACGCAATAAAAAAGGCAATCGACGATGTTGGCTATAAAGCCACGTTGCATGAATGCACTAAAACCGAAGGGTAATGGAGAATATTTATGGATTACAAAAAAATTGATCCCGCCTTGGAACTAATGAAGGACTTTGCAAAGATCACGAATGGAATGCCCGCACTTATTGATCAAATGAGAAAGAGGTCTATTTTTTCTGACGGTGAAGTGCCTCAAAAATTTAAAATCCTCACCGCCATGGTCTGGGCCATCTCGGCTCGATGTGAACCTTGTTTTAAATACTATATCCAGCGCGCCGTGGAGAAAGGTGTAACCGAAAAAGAGATTGGCGAGTTTTTAGCTATAGCCTCCACGATGGGTGGCTGTGTTGGTGAAATGTGGGCAATCAAAGCATTCAAGGCTTATAAAGAAGCTGCTTCCGGAAACAGCACACCGACTGAAGAACCGTCCTGCTGCGTTTAAATGTATTAGATTTGTTTCTTAAACTCATCGATCCTAAGTGCAAGTTCATCTCTGACCTTACGGAAAACGGCGAGTTTCTCCACATCGGAGCTCTGCGCAGCCGCTGGATCTACTAACCCCCAATGCAGCTTTTTGGCTTTTGAAGAAACAGTGGGGCAAACCTCTTCCGCACAAAGCGTAATTACATAATCCAACTCAGCCGTGAATCGTGGTTCAAGATCAGCCATTGCCTTTGAGTATTGATTTGAAATATCGATTCCTATTTCGCCCATTACCCTGACCGCAAATGGGTTTAGTTTTCCAGGAATGGAGCCTGCACTTTTGATGTTAAAAGAGGTGTCTAACTTGCTCTTTGCCAAGCCCTCTGCCATCTGACTACGTGCCGAATTGGCAACGCAGAGAAATAAAATATTCATGGGAGCACCTGTATTTGCGTCTTCGCTTTAATTAATGGAATCCAAAGTAAACCTAAAGTTGATAAATTTCTACTTCAAATCAGGGAATAAATCGACGCCATCAGGCAGATCTAAATTTTAAGGTAAAAATCTGAATCGCGGCAAAGCCACCAAATAAAGCTCCTAAAAACCACAATATGAATGCCCCGATAATGACCTCTCCTCCAAATGCGACAAAAGAGACCAGAGACAATAAGCTCAAAAAGAAAACTTGGATTATTACATTTTTCTTTAGAACCAAAAACTCTTCCTGCTGCAAAATGGACTTGCTGAAGACACCTGTAAGTCCAAGAAAGAGAAATCCACAGAGCACCATGCAAAACGAGTGTCCAAACTTCATAAAATATTGGGAGAGTGAAAAATCTGTGTTGAAGGGGTTTAGTCCAAACTGATCACACACCGCAAGCGAGAGAGTTCCTACAACAGAGTGAATTCCGAGAAGCTTTAAAAATACCACCCAAGATGAGGGATTGAGGTCATCATGGATACGGGTCAGAATTCTTTGAGAGACCTCGTGTGGAACAATAACCTCTTCGGTTTCCACAAAATTTTTAAAATCCTCAAGCCATTCTTTTTCTGTAATTCGAGGGTTCATTCCATGCCTCCCTTCCTACCGACAGCTATGCGAATTTTCTTAAGTCCACGACTGATGATTTGCCTGGCGTTTGTTTCGGAAGTTTTTATGTCGCCAGCTATTTTTTCAAAGGACCAATCATGAAGATAACGAAGCTCGATTGCTCTTTTTTGTTGTTGAGGCAGTACATCTAAGATTTGAGAAAGGTCATGTGGTGAATGAGATTCCGCAACCACCGCTACTAGATTTTCTAATAAAATAGGCGATGAATTTGAGCTACTTGAGAGTTTAGTCTCTGCCGTTTTAAAAAAATCAAAGAGCGCATTTCGTGAAATGGTAAATAACCAAGGCAAGAAAGGATATTGAGAGTTGTATTTGGATCTCGATCTGTGGAGTTTCTCGAAAGTCTCTTGCAAGAGTTCTTGAGCAGTACGAACCTCAACTTTTTTCTTAAGGTATTCAAAGACCCGGCCAGAGTGACGGCGGTAGAGGATTTCAAATGCAGCGAAATCACCGCTTTGATAAAACGTCATAAGTTCCTCGTCTGATAGGTCGTCTTTGTTTCCTTGCATTCACACCCTTTATTACGAAAACTCTCTGCAATTTGTGACAGTCACATTCAA
>JBFWYS010000555.1:0-2626 GCA_050186175.1 Pseudobdellovibrionaceae bacterium | reverse complement strand
TTATTAAGCTTTCAAAATCCTCGATTTTCTTTGGGATTGAAGAAAAAAATATTTATCGTCTTCGAAATGGTTTTTATAAACGGGTTGATTTTAAAACACTTTCTCGCTCCGGATCTGAATTCACTCTTGAATGTAAAGATTTAGCTCCTGGAGATAAGCTCGTAGTGCACGGACTCGGGTTTTTAAGAATTGCGGAAATGGCTGCTTTTGGTGGCGTTGCTACAGGTCACTCTCACTAAGGAAACAGTTGTGATTAACAAAATAATTCACTTTTCAGTTTATCATCGAGGTATCGTACTGCTGTTGACGGTGCTATTGGCCGTGGCTGGTGTTTATAGCTTTAATGTACTACCGATCGATGCCGTTCCTGATATTACAAACAATCAAGTCCAGATCAATACTACCGTCGAGGGTTTGGCTCCCGAAGAAATTGAGAGAACAATCACATTTCCTGTTGAGTCCTCGATGCGAGGTATTGCAGGAGTTGAGCAGGTGCGCTCAATCACTCGGTTTGGACTCTCTCAAGTCACTGTTGTTTTTAAAGATAGCGTTGAGATTTATAGAGCGAGGCAAGTGGTCGCTGAGCGACTTCAAGGAGTTATTCCTGAACTTCCAAAAGGCGTTGAGGCAAGGCTTGGTCCAATTTCTTCAGGCCTCGGAGAAATTTATCAATACGTTGTCGATTTCGAGGTTCCTGCAAAAGATCCTACGGAGCGACTGAAGCAGCTGATGGAAGTAAAAGCACTACAAGATTGGTTCGTGAAACCGCGCCTTTTAACTGTTGAAGGTGTTGCTGAAATTAACACGAGCGGTGGATATGAAAAGCAGTTTCATGTTCAACCTAATGTTTCAAAAATGCGCTCTTATGGCATTCACTTCGGAGATATTCTCGATGCTTTGGAAAAAGTAAATCGCAATGTTGGTGGAGGGATTGTTCAGCAAACCTCAGAGCAGTTTTTAGTTCAAGGCGTGGGATTATTTAAGAATATCGAAGACATCAAAAAAGTTCCGGTAAAATCTCTAGAATCTTTTCGGCAGGTTAAAATCGGTGAAATTGCAGAGGTGAGTTTAGGTAAAGAGATGCGAACGGGGGCCTCGACCCATAACGGTAAAGAGGTTGTGCTGGGTACAGCGATGATGCTGTTAGGGGAAAATAGTCGAACGGTCGCTACACGGGTCGATGAAAAAATAAAAGAAATCCGCGCGACTTTGCCAAAAGGAATTCAATTAACGACGGTTTATGATAGATCGAATTTAGTGAACGCCACATTGGGAACTGTGGAGCATAACCTCACGATGGGCGCAACACTTGTTATTATTATTTTATTTATTCTGCTGGGTAATATTCGAGCTGCGCTCATCACAGCACTAACAATTCCACTCTCGTTACTTGCTACCTTTGTTATTATGAAACCTCTGGGAATGTCAGGAAACCTGATGAGTCTAGGAGCCTTAGATTTTGGAATCATAGTTGATGGAACAGTTATCGTCCTCGATAACTGCGTAAGATTTATTCATGACTTAAAACATAAGATGGGACGAAAATTAACACGACAAGAAGTTCAAAAGGCGGTCTATGATGCCACTGTCGAAATTAGACTAGCAGCGGGCTTTGGTGAGTTGATTGTTGTAGCCGTATTCTTACCTATTTTTGGTCTCGTCGGTATCGAGGGAAAAATGTTTACTCCGATGGCGGCAACTTTTGTAATTGCTGTTTTCAGTGCATTGATTCTTTCATTTACAACCGCACCTGCTCTTGCCTCTTTGATCTTAAGTGGAAATGCGGAGGAAAAAGAACCTAAATTCATGGTCTGGATCAAGAATGTATACCGTCCTATTCTTGAGCTCACCATTAAACATCCAAAAACTGTCATTGTGGGTGCTTTGGCGAGCGTGGTACTCGGTGGGGTTCTGTTTGCAACCCGAGGAGCGGAGTTTCTTCCGCAACTAGGAGAAGGGTCTTATGCTTTTCATATGATTAGACCTGTGAATATCAGTCTCGATCAATCCATTGCGTTTCAAGAAAAAGCCGATGTTATCGTTAAAGAATTTCCTGAGGTTAAAGACGTCTTCGCTAGAATTGGAACCAGCGAAGTCGCGACTGATCCTATGGGCGTAAACGTGTCGGATACTTATATCATGCTTAAGGATCGTGAGGACTGGCCTTTAAAGGATGGAAAGCGGCACACCTATGAAACTTTAGTGAAGGACATAATTGCAAAACTTGAAAAAGAATTGCCTGGGCAAAATTATTTGGCGTCTCAGCCCATTCAAATGCGATTCAATGAGTTACTTGAAGGGACCAGAGCTGACGTCACCGTAAAAATCTTTGGCCCTGAGCTTGATAAGTTAATGGCGATTGCGAAAGAAACAAAAGAAATCGTTGAAACGGTTCCTGGAGCTGGCGACGTTGAAGAGGATCTTGCAGGAACGTCTCCAGTCTTAAGAATTGAGCCAAATGCACAGAGCTTGGACCGGTTTGGAGGATCTCTTGCTGATGTTCTTGAGACCGTTTCAATTGCGATGGGTGGACAAGAGGCCGGCTATCTGTATGAGAAAGATAGAAAGTACCCAATCATTGTAAGACTTGCTGATGATGAGCGAGCTGATCTTGAAGCCATTCGTG
>JBFWYS010000554.1:0-2657 GCA_050186175.1 Pseudobdellovibrionaceae bacterium | reverse complement strand
TATAGTGAGACTATGGGTGGCAATGGAAGTCCTCTACCGGGCGAGAGAAGCATTCGAAATATCTCTAATCTTGATTCTCAAGTTTGGGATCATTTCAAGTGGAGGGTGTCGGGGAAACAACGGAGCTTAAATGATATTGAACATCGAATTCTTCGCCCAATGGGAGACGCGCGAATCCACTTTGCTATTGTCTGTGCCTCTATGGGTTGCCCACCTATTTATAGACACGCGTTTTCAGAAGGCACCCTTAATCAAGTCTTAGACGAGCTCGCAGATTCCTTTGTTAACTCAGGTAAAAGCACTACATTTGACAAAGTAAACCGAATTATTTCCACTTCGCACATTTTAAACTGGTTCGGGCAAGACTTCGTAAATAGCTTTGGCTCATTAAAATCATTTTTTTCCAAGTACGTCGAAGTCATTCCGGCTCAAGAGGTTGAATCTTATAGCATCAAATTTCACGACTATGATTGGTCCTTAAATGAATCCCCGCCAACTGGTTCTGGAACAGAGCACGAGGTGCCTGCTCCGAGTCCGTCACCAAGCCCTACCCCTGGTGGTTCGGGCACAGAACGCGAGATAGGGGGCTAAAGTAAATGAAAAAATGGAGTGCCTTTAGTTTTTTTGCTTTTTTGACTTTTGTTGCTCATGCAGAGGAGACACTAACCAGCACATCTCAACTAAAGCTACCTTCTGAAAAAATCCAGGAATCTTCAACGAAGCTTTCGCCCTCAGTGACTCTAGGCATAGGCTCGACCAGTAACGCCACTTTACTCAACAATCCAACTCCAGGCACCTTCACCAAAGTTAGCCCCTCCTTCCTCATCGACTATTCCCCTTTAGAAGACTTGCTTGTTACTGGATCTCTTGAGGGAACGCTTAAACATTTTCCTGATTCTCAAATGAGCGAGCTTGCAAACGAGCATAGCATTGATGCCAAAACAGATGTCGCTTGGTTCCTGAACGACAACTGGGAGCTTGGAAGCAATTTATCATTTTTGTTTCTTGAGAATCACATTCCAACTGTCGGAGCGGACTCGGTTTCAGCACAACGTCAAAAATATTATCAGCCCGAACTACGGCTCTATGCTGCATGGAACGAAGATGCATGGTCTGCCGAGTTGGGGATGGGATCATCACCCCGTCGATATCTCACAACAACTACTGACATTCAGGGAAATCTTTTTAAGAATAGTTATGACGACTCTAAAGTTGACGGGAAAGTTGGCTACCGCTTTTCTAAAGAAACGCGTCTTGGATTCAAATCCACTTTGGAACAAAAAAAATATCAAGAGCGAATGGCAGAGTTCACCGATGGCCTTCCCGTAACCGTCGGATCAACGAATCCCAATCTTGTAACAGTGACCCAGGATAATGAACTTCAGCTCAAAACTAAAGTTCGCACAATCGATTTAAATTCAATTCTGGGGCTTCGGTTCGAAAAGGACCAGGTCTTCGGCGCAAGAGATTCAGTCCGTTATAAGTTCAAGCAGAAAGCTGCTATCTCCCTTCCCTACCGATTGAGCCTAGAACCAGAGGTTTCAATTTCTAGACAGGATTATTCAAATTTTAGATCGGATGTAAATGATCCCAAGAACAGCCCATTGAGAACGGATTGGGACACCCAAGTGGGAACCACTTTAAAGTGGCCAATGCGGCAATCTATAACACTTTCCATGCAGTATGCTTACAATAGAAAGTCCACGAACTATGCAATAGAAAATTATATTGAGCACGTTATTGAAACAGGCATGGGGATGCAATTTTAAAATTAAGTGGAGGAAAATAAACAATGACAAAATATGGTTTCGTTCTAACAGGTCTTTTTTTAGTTCTGAACTTGATTCTGCCTTCAACCAGTTTCTCTTCTGGGACCGAAAAAGGCGGCTCCACGACTTCTACAGAGGACAAACAATCCGAGAAACGTGACGATCAACGTGAGGAGCGAAGAGAAGAGCGCAGAGAAAAAATGAAAAAAAAGAAAAAAGCAAAGTGCTGTTCATCCGATCAAAGCGGAAACACTGGATCTGGCACAGAAAAACAGGGTTCTGGCTCTGAAAAAGAGGCACCCGACGAAAAGGAATAAGTGACATTAAATGTATTGGAGTTCGGTTGAAAATTTCAATAATTGTTCCCGTTTTAAACGAACGTGTTTTTATTGAAGGCACGCTGACTCATTTGCAAAAGACTCTGTCAATTCTGAAGGGCAATGCCATTGGGAATTGGGAGGTCGTTGTTTCAGATGCTGGGAGCACAGACGGGACCCTGGAAGCTATCAGTAAATTTATCGAACGCAATGATTCTTGGATTGCGATCACTGATCCTATCCTAAAACCATCGGTAGGAAAAACCGTTAGACGAGGAATACTTAAGGCCACAGGAGAGGTTCTATTAATTTTACCTGCCGACACTCAATTGGGAAGTGATGGACTAAAAGAGCTGTGGCACGTTCTTCAAACTGGAGTCGAGTGTGGTGGCTTTTTAAAACAATACTCTCCATCAAATTCCATCTTGAGACTTTATCAGTCAGCCCAAAATCTAGTGCGCCTAAAGTGCTTTAAGCACCTTGTTTGGACCAACGGGATTTTTTTTATGAAAGCTCTTATTGAATCGCTTGATTTCCCAACAATCGGATTTTTAGTAGAGGTGATTCTCTC
>JBFWYS010000553.1:0-2657 GCA_050186175.1 Pseudobdellovibrionaceae bacterium | reverse complement strand
TTCCTCTTTGGTAGGAGGTCTCTTCATCGCTTGCCGATTCCGTGTCATCGCCGCTTGAATCGGTTTCAGAAAGCTCTTCGATAGGCTGGATAAGCTTTTCCCGCATTGGAACAAGGAGCCTTGGCAAGTCAGAGGGCGGAAGCTCGGCCAAATAACGCTCGAGGATGTTGTACTCTTGCCAAGATAAGATGACGCTTTCATCTTCTCTGATCCTTTCCGAAGGAACTCTGCTGTACTTTAAGACTTCCGTGAACAAAAATCGGAGGGCCTCTTGGCCGACATCTTTTCCAAAACTTTCAATAAAGCCTATTGTTCCAAAGTGGGCCTGCATAATGTGGGCTCGCACTTGGTTTTTGTCTTGGGCCAAAATAAAGCAGGGACATCGCGGGGCACTTGCATCTTCTCGCCGCTCAGAACCCTGAAAATACCGTTCGGGATGGTTGACCATGTAGTTCCATTCCCTTAGTTTTAGCGAAAAGAGAGTCTGGCAGGCTTCCTTAGCAAAATAATCGGAAAGAGGAACTTGGCCCCCTCTTGGCGGCTGTACGTTTTCCTTCAAACACTTTTCTACGAAGCTCTCAGCGCTTGACAGATCATCCGTAAGGACTTCGCTATCGGACGAGTCGGAAAACTGAAAGAAGGCCAGCTGCTGCTTGACAACTTGAGATGCAGTATTGCTCCCAGGATGAGCCTCTAGAAATTGGACAAATGGAGCAAGCCACTCGCTCTTACTGAGTTTCTGCGAAGAGTAACGGGCAAAATCGATCCCCCAGCGTCCTCTATTCTTGATCAATACCTTGGTGAGTTCCGCATGAAATCGAGGCCCATAATGGGCTGCTATCCGTTTGAGAAGCTTTTGTCCTGCCTGTTCGATTTTTTTAAGGGTCGGAGCTCGTGATTGGGAAGGAGCTGCCGGTCTTGAAGCGATGGCGCGTTGAGCATCCTCTAAAAGAGCTCTGATCTCAGGAGTTTTTGCACGATCTAGTGGTGTTTGATTGTCTTTGTTCTTTCCATCGATGATGGCGCCGGCAGCAAGCAGCTGCTCGACGATGTCTGAATTCCCATCATCGGATGCAATATGAAGAGGAGAATTTCCATATTTGGTAAGACAGTCAATGTTAGCTTTAGCTTCGATCAGTAGCTTGACTACTTCTGAATGCCTATTTTCGCAAGCGTCATGAAGGGGAGTATGTTGATATTTGCCTATTGCATTGATGTCCGCTCCAGCCTTGATCAAGAGGTTGGCTGCTTGTAAATGTCCTTTGATACAGGCGTTATGAAGGGAAGAATGACCTTTGTTATTTTTTCCATCGGTGAGGGCTCCGGCAGCAAGCAGCTGCTCGACGATATCTGAATTCCCATCATCGGATGCAATATGAAGAGGAGAATTTCCATATTTGGTAAGGCAGTCAATGTTAGCTTTAGCTTTGATCAGTAGCTTGACTACTTCTGAATGCCCATTTTCGCAGGCGTCATGAAGGGGGGTATGTAGATATTTGCTTGTTGCATTGATGTCAGCTCCAGCCGCGATCAATAGTTCGGCTTCTTGTAAATGTCCTCTAAAACAGGCTTCATGAAGCGGAGTACCTTTATTTTTGTCCCTTACATTGAGGTCAGCTTTGGACTCGATCAATAATTTGACAAGTTCAGAATGTCCTTGCCTGCAAGCCAAGTGCAGAGCGCTGAGTTCAGCTTTGCTCTTAACATCTAAGTTGCATGGGATTTTCAGTTGCCTCGCCTGTTGCAAAAGCGATAACAATTTGGGACAGTTTTTTTCCGATAAAGCTGCCACCCAATTACGATGGAATTGGTCGATTTCTTGTTGGGAAGGAGGCGGTTGTAAAGAAGCCTGTTGGGCTGCGCGTGCGTTTTCTAGAAGTTGTCGGATCTCAGGCGTGGTGGCAACGTCTAGAGGAGTTCGACTCTTATTATCTAGAGCTTCGATCAAGGCGCCTGCATCAATCAGCGACTTAACTACATTAGAATGGCCGAAACTGCTGGAGAGGTGCAGAGGAGTATCTCCAGTAATGTTCTTAACATTGATGTAGGCCTTTGCTTCGATCAATAACGTGACTAGTTCAGCGTTTCCATGCATGCAGGTTAAATGAAGAGGAGAATGTCCGTCTTTGTTCCTCTCATTAACGCTAGCCTTTGCTTCGATCAATAATCTGGCAAGTTCTAAATTGTTTTCCCAGCAAGCCACATGCAAAGCGGTGTATCCGGTCTTATTTTTAACATTAATGTTGAATGGGAGCCTTTTTTGCTTCGCCTGTTGCAAAAGAGATGCCAAGTCGTTGCAGTTTGATTCATTTACCGCTTTAAGCCAACGGAGGTTGAATTCATGGAGTTCTTGTTGAGATGGAGGCGTTTGAAAAGAAGTCTGCGGGGCTGTAAGGACATTTTGTAGAAATTGCCGGACCTCATGTTTGCTTGCAACGTCTAGAGGTGTTTGTCCCATCTTGTTTTTTATATAGATATTGGCGCCTTCACCAACCAAAAGCTTAATGATGTCGAAATGTCCGTTTCTTGAGGCTAAATGAAGAGGTGAATTTCTAAGATTTGTTAGAGCATTAACGTTAGATTTTTCTTGGATCAAAAATCTCACGACTTCTAAATGTCCTTCTCTACAGGCGTCATGAAGGGGGATACATCCTTGT
>JBFWYS010000552.1:0-2662 GCA_050186175.1 Pseudobdellovibrionaceae bacterium | reverse complement strand
TCTCTCAACGAACAAAATTTTTAACTGAGTTTCTTTTCAAGAATGATTTTAGGTCCGCCTTCATCTGATAGATGCTGGCCGATGACTTCAAAACCTGATTTTAGATTCAGAATAAACATTTCCTTGAAACGATGTTGTGTTTTTGTTTGAACTCGACGATATCCTTGGGCTTTGCACCATTCATGTTGGGTCTCCATCAGACTTTTCGCAATGCCGAGTTTTCTGTACTCAGGAAGAACCGCCCCTAACCAACTATAAAAACATGTGTTGTCCAATTCATAGCCAAGTTTAAAGCCGACTGCTTTATCATCGATCGAAGCGATTGCCAGATGAAAACGAGTGTGATTTCGAAAATTTGAATAAAACCATTTTGGGTCCCACTCACCGAAACAGATTTTAATCAAAGGAATCAACTTCTGAATCTCAGCTTCTGTTACTTCCGAAGTGGATTCAATTTTTGGAGAAACTTCAGCAAACCTTGCTACGGCTTTTCCATCGATTTCAACATTTTCAAAAAACATTTCCGTAGGCCTCACCCAGACCTTTGAATCGGGATTATCATAAAGACATTCATAGACGACGAGGTCCTGTAAAGTTTCCGTATGCTTTGCGGCCCCAAGATACTTATAGTACTTATTTTTGTAATGACGAAACAGCTTCATTTAGACTCCACAACAACCTTTAACCAGTTTCTATGACTCTGTCAAAATTAGAGGACACAAGTTGAAAAACTTGGATTACTTTAGAGGAATTGGAGGAACCATGATCCGTAAAATTCTCTTTGTTGCAATCGCTATTTTAGGTTTTGTTGCTGAGGCCAACCAAAGTAAAAAACCGACGACCGGAGAATCACCGGAAGCCCCACCTGTCCAATATGTCGTTTTTCATAAACCCGGTCCAAAATGGCAAAAAGGTGTCGACTTTCGCGAGCAACCCGGAGTTCGTGAACATGTCATACATTACGCGAAAATTCGCGAAGAGGGAAAACTCTTCCTGGGTGGTCCTTTTCTCGATGGAAGCGGCGGAATGATGATCACGTCCTATGGAATATCTAAGGAAGAGGTTGAGAAGTTCGCTGCTGAAGATCCCGCAATCAAGTCAGGACTTCTCGCTTATGAGATAAAGCCCTGGCTAATTGCGATGAAGAGCAAGAGTCGATTCTGAGACGATCGCGACAGCCGTAAGAAAGATCAAAGAAAGTGATGGAGAACATTAAAAAGACTTGGTTTGAGATAGACGGAAAGCTTGAGCCGATCGACTTCAAGGGCCCTAGTTATTTTCGGTATCCTTTAGATTTAGCTCTTAAAGTTATTGAAGAATTCTGCATTCCTCGAGGCTCTGTATTTGATCCTTTTGCAGGATTCGGAACCACCCTGGTAGCGGCCCAACAAACAGGTCGGTCCGGAATAGGTTTCGAGCTTGATTTAGAACGTGCGACGTTTGCCCAATCGAGAATTCGATCTCCAGGTCGAGTGATCCATGATCGAATTCAAAACCTTGCAAAATACAATCTACCAAAGTTTGATTTGATATTTACAAGTCCACCCTACGCCTCTTTTGAGAGTCAGGAAAATGATCCAAAGGAAAAGTACACAATAGCCTTTGAAACTATTTTTTGTTCGTTCAAATCCTTGATGCACGATAAATCGAATCTTGTGATCGAGATTTCAAATGTGAAAGACAATCGCGGAGCTCTGCCTATTGCCTTTCTAGCAACAGCTGCTCTCATGAAACATTATCGGTTTCATGGCGAGATTGTTCGCTGTAATACAGGTTCAGAGGCTGCTGGCCCTGGGTATGACCACTCCTATCTTTTAGTTTTTACTTTGACTTAAAGAATTGAATTCTGGAGCATGAGTAGATGAAATTAATCCTTACTTCTCTTTTTATCTTTATGGCTGGATGTGCGACTTCCACCGATCGTTCTCCTGCAGGCATTCAGAGGGTGATCGTAAAGCCTTTAGATGAAAACAAAGCTCGGGCTGTTTCCGAATCCGTTGATTTTGAAGGGAAAAGGATAAAAGAAGATTCGAATGAGTTTTATTCGGTTACCTTTTTGGACTCTGCACCCTATTACGAACTCGATATTCGCGTATTTCCAAATACGGTGAATTTTCCAAAAGCTCAAGACGGTGATCTTGGAAGCGAGATCGTTATTAGCGGACCTGCAGCTAGCCATCTTGTAACGGTTTTTGATTTTGAATCACGACACGTTGTCATGAATCAATATACCCGAGAGTTTATTGTTGGAAATATTGCTTGCCTTGCAAATCCTTACAAAGAAAAATCCTGTACGATCACGAACGTAAAAATTGAACGGAAATGATACTAAAGAATTCAAAGTCCTGCATGTTGCAAGGCCTTGAGTAATCTTGTGGGCTTTGGGTTTGCCCACAAGAATTATTTACAAAGAAGATTCGCGACTGTGAGTCGCTCTTAACAAAAAAACACCATCTTAGAGATCAACGTTATCCGGGGCTGTTGGAAGAGTTCCAATGGCAGTTGTTACTTCAGCGATAGGAACGAGATTTTTTGTTGTGCTACTTGCAGCTCTTGTGCTGGCACCTGAGTTCCATGACATCGTCATAGCTCCGTCCGCGTCGCAGTCAGCTACTGGATCAAATACGGTATACGAAGCTCCAGAGACTACAAATTTCCCTCC
>JBFWYS010000551.1:0-2680 GCA_050186175.1 Pseudobdellovibrionaceae bacterium | reverse complement strand
GTACGCATCAGGACTTGCAGCCAAGCTGATCCAGGAACAGCATCCTAAAAGCCATACGATCATAGAACCAGATCAGGCTCTTGCCAAGAAAGCGATGACCGTTCCAAAAGCGACCGTGATCCAAAACTCATGGAAGCAAGCGCTTCTTCAGCTCGGGACCTTCGATGCCATTTTGCTGGGGCGGGATTTTGGCGATGTTCAGAATGCAGGGTTGAAAGAGCATCATGGCCTTGCGACGATGGCTCTCGGCAAAGAAAAAGATTTGCATGAGATGATTGAAAAGCAGTTGCCGGAGCTTGCTCAGATCAAGTATTCCGACAAGGACTTGGAAACATTTTGCAGGCAGCTTGAACAGGATCATCGGAAAGATCTGCCCCGTTTCTTGCATCAGCTCAAGCAAAGAGGGCAGATCACAGAGGCGCAGTATGAAAAAGTGCATGCTGAGCACAAGCTTCCAAAAGAACAGTCCCAGGCGCTCCCAGTCCGCATCGAGCAGAGTTCCGATATGATCTTTGAAGTGCTCTCAATTTGTCTCGACAAGCATATGCGCAAAGGGAGCCGTTTTGTTTGCTTTCTGGATGAGTCCAATTATGAAAACCCATCCTTCTTTGATCGGGTGATCACAAATCCATTTGTCAATTATCAGGAAAAGCGGATCAAGGGGACGAGTTCTTCGGGGGTTGAAAAATCCGTATTAGCAATGCTTGTAGAAAAACAAGGATAGGCAAGATGAAACTAAGAAGCCCCTTTACGACTTTTATCCTATTGATCTTAATCTGGGGGATGAACTTCCCCATTTCTAAGATCGGATTGGAGCATATCAGTGCAACCCATTTCATCCTGCTCCGTTTTATTTTTGCGACGATCACGATGTTTTTGATCGTCATCGGCAGCAACAATTTCGTGATACCTCGGAAAAAGGACCTGCCAGTCGTCCTTGTTGTCAGTTTATTTCAAATTGCATTGACCCTTTTTCTGTCCAACTATGGCCTGTCGATCCTTGGAGCTGGAAAAGCGAGCTTCCTTATCTATACGACATCGGTCTGGGTTATCCCTCTTTCCCTATTTTGGGGGAGCAAGCTGGCGGGCTTGGACTGGACGAGTTTTTTGTTGGGCATTATTGGCGTCCTGCTTTTTGTCAATCCTTTGTATCTCAATTGGCATGAGAGGATTTGGATCGGAGATGCGGCGATGTTAGGAGGTTCTCTTTGCTGGGCGATAGGGATCATGTTCGCCCGCCATATGAAATGGCACCGCCCTCCGCTTCAACTGCTTCCATGGCAGCTCTTGTTTGCATCTTTCTGCACGTTTGTTTGGGCATATCTTGAAGGGGAGCATTTTGCTCTACCCGATCTGAACTTCCCAACGTTGGGATCGGTCTTTTATGCAGGGTCCATTGCGACTGCCGTGGGATATTGGCTCATGATCCATGTGAGCATTAAACTGAGGCCTTCCGTGACTTCGTTAGGCTTAATTTTTGTTCCAATTATTTCTCTTTTCTTGTCCTATTTGTTTCTGGACGAGCATGTAGACTTAAAGACGTTAAGCGCTTCGGGTCTTATCATAGCAGGGATTATCCTCCATATTTACTCGGAAAGGAGAAAGGCTCGCCAGGAGCAGTGCTTCAAAGAGGTTCCCTGAAGTCAGCTATGATCAGTTTTTATTTCCAAGGATTGCAACGCGGGCGTCCATTCCAGTAGGTTGGAAGGAAGAGTTGCTCATTTCTAAGATTAATAAAATTCTTGATGTAAACTAAAACTTTCTGTTACTCATTCATCTTTGATAAACAGTTGTTTCGTTCAAACTCATGGAGATGAACCGATGAGAAAATCGAATTTATTGCTGCTGTCTTTCTGTGCACTTTCCTCTTTGTCTGCTGCTGAAACGAGCCCTTCTTCAGTTCAACCTCAGGAACCTCAAGGGGTCACTACCCAACCTAAGTATGTTGTTACTCCACCTGTTGCTCCTGTGGTCAGCCATGGGGCAGATTTTCTGATTACGGCCGATTTTATTTGGTGGAAAAGGACGATGAACAATTATCAGTATGTTGCCAATGGCACTCATCCTACTGTGAACACAACAACTAGCGTAAAGAAGGGGCACTTAAAATCCGCTCCTTTTGACTTTGAGCCCGGGTTCAAGGTTGGCACAGGACTTCATTTTGCTCACGATGGATGGGACCTCTACGCCCAATACACTTGGATTAGGGGCGAAGAAAAAGAGAATGCCATGAGATTTGATGCGGCAAAAGGGTTGTTCTCGGCATTTTATTTGCTTAACAACGGCGGAGCATTTTCTTACCGCATCCCTACTAAGGCTTCTGCTGAATTCGAGCAGCATTTCAATGTTCTAGATCTCGAGCTTGGCCGTAATTTTTTTATTAGCCGTTATTTGACTTTAAGGCCTCATTTTGGACTGAAGTCGGCATGGTTAAAGGATGACCTGGATTTGGATTATATTTTTGGGCCAACATCAGTTCTGCCAAATGTTAACAAGTGGGATCTAGATCTGGACCAAAAAATGTGGTCGATTGGTTTACGTGCAGGTTTAGATACTGTATGGCATTTTACCAAGCATTGGGGACTCTATGGCAACTTATCAATTTCTCCCTTATGGACGTCTTTCGATTCGCGCGCAAAGCAGATAGAAACCGTTCGAGCAAACACTGCCAGTCCTTTCT
>JBFWYS010000550.1:0-2681 GCA_050186175.1 Pseudobdellovibrionaceae bacterium | reverse complement strand
TACTTGACCTAAAGTTTTCCTCGCTAGTGTGGAACAGCCGAATTGTCCTGGATTGTTATCTAAAAAAGTGTGAATCTTAAATACATCTTCAAATGAAAAGCCCGAACCTTCTGCAAGACCATTAAGTTCTGCCAGAATGGCTGGTGGAATATTATCTTTTTCAAACTGTTTCATGTTTTGATTTTCTGATCTTTTATTGATAAAGCTCAGCACAAACTCGTATACGGTTTTGATTTGCTCCTTGCACAAAACTCCCTGTTCAAATCCCCGCTTATAAGGGTCTGTTTCCTTAAGGTTTAGTACACGAATATTTTGCTCTTGCGGCAAGGCCTTAAAAATATTTGCAGCCCCACTATTATCTAACTGAAAAATACTCATAAATTAAAAATCTAAATTAATAATTTACAAGTTATTATAGAATATCTAAACTAAATAACTGTTAAGAATGAATATTAACACTATAAACTTTTGAGTTGTCCTGAGGCTGAATGGTAGATGTAATAAACACCTGGCCCAATTGCGTGGTGTAGTGAACCAGCCGATCGCGGCGAGACTTGTCCAAATTGGCGCCAATATCGTCAATAAGCATTAATGGAGGCTCGTTAGCAACCTCCTTTAAGCACTCCCAAGAGGAAAGACGCAATGCCACAACACAGGTTCTCTTTTGCCCTTCACTCGCAAATGTACGGGCATCATCGTGGCCGATGCAGGTTCGAACATCATCGCGATGCGGCCCGACAAGAGAAGTCCCTAGTATGAATTCCCTGGCTCTATTTTCGCGAAAGTCCTTCAAGTAGTCCTCCACTGCAGAACCCGCCATTAGTTTCGACCGGAAATGGAGAGACATGTCTTGGACTTCTCCACTTAAGTGAGGGTATATCCTCTCTAATTTCTTATTAAGGCTGTCTATTACCTGTCCCCTTTTGTCCACCACATAGACAGCCGACTTGGCCATTTCGGTTTCCCATGGTTCAATCCCGGCAGAAATCTGATCCTTCAGCAATTGATTCCGCTGTTTAAGAGCCTTTTGATAACGAGAAATGTTATGCAAATAGAGCGGATCCATTTGAGAAATCAAAAGATCCAGAAAAAAGCGCCTATTTTGGGGGAGTCCGCTAATCAAATCGTCGTCCGGTGCAACCACTACACATTGCAAAAGTTCCAAAAGATGTGCAACCGATGCACAAGGCCTATGGTTATAGAGGATCCTTTTTTGCTTGCCGTCACTTGCAAAAACGAGGTGGTGGTCAATGTCATTGCGGACAAATTCCGCTTCTACTCTAAAGAGTTCCGCCTCATGCCTTACCATGTCCGCAGGTCGATTTGTCCGAAATGAACGCCCAATAGTGAGGAGATAGATGGCCTCCAACACAGAAGTTTTTCCAACCGCATTGGGACCCCATACCATATTAATTTTCTCGCCGAACTCGAGCTCTTTATGCGTATGGTTGCGAAAATCTGTAAGCTTTAAGCGCTTAAGTTGCATTAGCTTTCATTGAGACGCATCGGCATGATCACAAACAAAGGTTTTGCAGCCCCTTCGCTTGCAGACTCCGTGATTGTTCCGGGATTAAACGCATCGGTCAACCCCATTGAAATCGTTTCTTCCCGGCTGTGTCTAAGAATATCGAGGAAGAATCCGGGATTAAACGCGATGTCAATTTTATCACCCTGATAGTTGACCGGCATGCTCACTTTCCCCTCGCCCACTTCCATCGTGTTCGCAGAAATTTTAAGCTCGCCGCTCTCAAATGTGAAGCGGACAGACTGATTCGTGTCAGAAGTAAAAAGGGAGACCTGGCGCAGGAGAGTCATGAGCTCTTCGCGGTGAAGAGAAAGTTCGGTTTGCTGAGAAGTTGGTATGACACGATTGATATCTGGATATTCACCGCTTAAAAGTTTTGTGATAATGATAGCGTCATTTGCTTCCACTGCAATTTTGTCTTTCATGAGGTAGAGAGTTGCATCTCCACTCTCTTCCAAGCACTTGTGAATTTCATCCACAGCCTTAAGAGGAATGATATACTCCCCTTTTAGTTTCGGATCGACTTGTGCGTTTAATCTCGTCTTTGCCAGCCGTTTACCATCAGTACCGACAAATGTCGCCTGACCGTTGGCAATATGCATGAAGACACCAGTCAAAACATAACGGTTATCTTCTCTAGAAACTGCAAAAGAGGTGCGGAAAAAGACCTCTTTGAGGGCTTCCTGGCTCAAATGTATTTGATGTGCTCCCTCCAAGTCGGGAAGGCTGGGAAATTCTGTGCGCGACATGCCGTGAACTTTGAATTTTGAAGAACCCGCTGTCACTTCTGTCACTTCATTTTCGCCTGTAGAAACTTCAAGCGTCTGAGTCGTCAACTCACGGACAAGCTGTGCAAACCGCTTCGCAGGGAGCGTAGTCGCCCCCTCTTCAATAATTTTCGCTTCGCAAAAACAGCGTACCCCGACCATTAAATCGGTCGCGGTGATCACCAATTCATCATGGCAAGCTTCTACCAAAATATTCGAGAGGATGGGTATGGCGGCCTTTTGAGATACCACATTTTGCAATTTAGCTAAAACCGCTTGTAGTTCACTAGTCGCAATCACAAATTTCATAGTCTTAGAATCTCCCCTCTTAATTGTTGCTGGAGTAGTAAAAATACGCTACCCGACACTCCTTGTCAATAGTTAAAAGG
>JBFWYS010000549.1:0-2703 GCA_050186175.1 Pseudobdellovibrionaceae bacterium | reverse complement strand
GACGCTCTTCCGATCTTTTATGGAGTCCGCTTTGAAAAAAGTCGGTTTTGATACGATGGGTCTTCTGAATGAAACGAATCTGCCTGATAAAATGATGATTTTTAATCCGAGCGTGGTCCTATCTCGTGGGAGAGGTAACCGTCTTTCGGGACTCGGAGTTGCCAAAAAAGTTCGCGAAATGAAGAAGTCAGAAGCTAAGGTCGCCTTGATTTTTGCTCCCGATGCGAAGCCGCAACCTCAAGAGCTCATGGGCATCCGCTTAGATGTCATTCTCGAGACCCCTCTGAATTTGGCTCGAACGGTAGAGGTTTTGGCACGCCTTTGTAATATTGATGCAGCCCCGATGTTAGAAAAGTTAAATAAGATTAAAGGAAGCCTAGGATCTGCGCCTGCGGGATGGTCAAGCCAAACCCAGGAGGCTCAACCGACCTCAGGTGTTATTCCCTTAGGCAAAAAGAAGCCGGCTGTAAATAAAGAGGATTCGGCTCCAGCTAAACAAACCTCCTCTGTCCCACAATCAGATGTTGAAAGGTCAATTGCCTCGGTTGACCCTCTGGAGCAAACACCCGAGCAGATTCAAATTCGCAAAGAGAGAATGAAGGAAATCTTAGCGGAAACTGAACCTTTAGATGCTAAAGCTACAACGTTTTCCCGACGAGAACTTAAAAAGCGAATGCGCGATATGAAGCAGGATTGGGATCCCCAAACACTTGCAGACTTGGATCAACAGCGTAAAGAATTTGCAGAGGCCATGTTTAAAAAAAAGAGTGAAAAATGAAACTGATCCGAGTAAGTTAAATTTAATTTATTGGGAGGTGACCTATGGGTACCAATACGAGTGCAGTATCAGATCAAAGTTTTGAAGCTGACGTACTAAAGTCAGATGTTCCTGTCCTTGTGGATTTCTGGGCAGAATGGTGCGGGCCTTGCCGTGCTCTCGGACCAAAACTCGAAGAAGTTGCCGGAGAAATGACTGGAAAAGTAAAAGTTGTCAAAGTAAACGTGGATGAAAATCCTGCGGCTCCTTCTCGTTACGGAGTTCGTGGAATTCCAACGATGATACTTTTCAAAGGTGGACAGATCGTCGAACAAATTGTGGGTAATGTACCGAAAGAGAATATCGTTACCGCTTTAACAAAGCACATCTAAACTTATAAATTTAAATTTTGATTAAGTCGCGAGCTGAAAAGTTCTAAGGCTAAAAAAGGAGCTTTCCCAGGAAAGCTCTTTTTTTATTCGCTGTAGATTGCTGTTAATTATAACTGAGCCGCGGCTGTTTGAATCCAGCTTACGAACACCGGAACAGAAGTGTAAACACCCATATTTATACACAGGCCATCCCCCCAGCTCGTCACTCCAACCAAACCAAGTTCCCCGTTTGAGAGTTCCATATAAGCAGGCCCGCCTGAGTCTCCACGGCAAGCACTCCTGCGGTCCTCAACAAGATAGCCCCACTGAGTAGCAGAGATGAGTTCCCTTATCTGAACTTGAACTTTGTTAAGTGATGTGGCCCCAGTTTCAAAAAGACCATCGGTCAATCCAAATCCAGCCAAAGTTACGACTAGGCCCGGTTGAACAGCTGCTTGATCAGCAACGACCTTAACTGGTTTTGCAGTCGCTGGAGCCGCTTCCTCAAGGAGGATCAGTGCGATATCAGACATTGGCTTATCGAGAGCGGAGATCACATCATCCACCTTATAATCCGGGTGAACGACATAGTTTTTAATCTTAACGAGTTTAGCATTGGCCTCACTCACGGATGTGAGAACTTTGGCGCCAAATCCCACTGAAATTTTTTCGAGCATTTGAGTTTTATCGAGTTTGAGTTCTGCGGCTAAATCTGCCAAGCAGTGAGCCGCAGTTACAACAATTCGAGAACTCAGAAGAGCGCCGGTACAGAAGTTACCGATATCTTGGTTAGGTCTGTTTTCAACTTTCATATAAAGAGCCACTGTGGATGCGGCTTCGGGAGCATTTTCTAAAACAGCCTCTCCACTGACGATAGCTTGATCCGAAGTTTTAAAACTTTGGCCAATTTTGTTCTGCAGCTTCCCTCCGCAAGCGACTAAGAGCACGGAGAGGCTCAACCACGACAGGTGAAATCCACCTACTGCTACTTTTAAAATCTGTTCTTTCATAGGCCCCCCTAACAGCCTGCCGAACCGAGACCCCACGATCCGACTGCTGGGGTCAGACACTAGTCGATTTAAAAAAGGTTAACAAAATCATTTTTGTTATTAGGCCCATAACAAAATCTATTGGAGACATAAAACCTCTGCCGTGCTCATTGGTCTTTTTTCAATTTCCAGGGGCATCGCGAGCAATCTGTTGAAACTGCTCGAAAACTCCCCAAAGGGGACCAGTTTCCAATCTGCTTGTTTATTCTTCTTCAACGGGAGGAGGTGCCGTAGGTATGGTGGGTGGGGCGTTTTTCTTTGCAATTTTTGCGGCTTCGATCATATCTGGATGATACTTTTGGAAGTAAGTGTTCATCACCTCTTTGACCGTCGGACCGGCGCCCGATCCTCCGTGGCACGCATGCTCAGCAAGAACGGCCACTGTAATTTCTGGATTTTCCGCAGGCGCATAGGCAACTAACCAACCGTGGTGACGAATGTGCATCGGCTTGTTTTCGCATTTTAAATAGACTTGGTCGGCAGAGAAAGACATGACCTGACTGGTTCCGGTTTTTCCGGCCATCAA
>JBFWYS010000548.1:0-2713 GCA_050186175.1 Pseudobdellovibrionaceae bacterium | reverse complement strand
CATTTTTTTGTTTTTACTATGGTGATGGCCGGGATTGTTCTTTCTGACCAATTGCTTTTAACATTTGTTTTTTGGGAATTAACGAGTGTTTCGTCGTATTTTCTGAGTTCTTTAGAGTCCGAAAATGAAATAGCTCGCAAGAATGCGCTTCAAGCTCTTCTTGTCACTTCTTTCGGGGGACTCTTTTTATTTGCTGCCATATTAGGAATGGGAAATGTTTTTGAAAGCTACTCGATTACTACGGCTTTGCTTGAGCTAGAGAAGCTAGAACTCAGCAATCATGCAAATTGGATTTTGATTTGTGTTTTTGTCGCTTGTTTCACGAAGTCTGCACAAATTCCTTTTCACTTTTGGTTACAGGGAGCGATAGTTGCGCCAATTCCTGCGAGCGCGGTATTGCACTCAGCTATGGTAAAGGCCGGAATCTTTCTTCTCTATATTTTAAAGCCGGTCTTTGATTTTCATCCGTGGTGGCAACCGACTTTGACTCTAATAGGTGCAATGACGTTCGTGTGGGGAACTTTTTGGGCCTTCGCACAAATGGATCTAAAAAAGGCTTTAGCAGGAACGACCACTGCCGTTTTGGGTTTGCTCACTTTAATTTTGGCGTTACCTGGAGAGAGATATCATGCTGTATTTATCTCTCTGCTTTTAGCTCATGCTCTTTATAAGTCGGCACTTTTTCTTTTTGTTGGTTCTATTGAGCGCGGAACTAAAACGGGAATGTTGACTGAGCTCTCGGGGCTTAAATACAAAATGCCAAAGACAGCTTATGGTTTGGCTGTGGGATTGTTTTCGATGGCCGGTTTTCCTCCAGCGCTCAGCTTTTTTGCGAAGGAAGCTCTTTTGGAGGCTTTGGAGGCTTCACCTTGGGCATCGTATTTAACAGCTGCCGTCTTACTTTCATTTTCTGTCAATGCTGCTTACTGTGCATATTTAGGTTTTAAAATTATGTATGGTCATCAATCTGCGAAAGTCGATCAGGGGCATGAAACTTCCTTTTTCGAATGGGTTTCGCCATGGATTTTGGCATTACTCGCACTCTTTTCGCCGCTCGCTTTTATTTTAATGCCTAACGCTGTTTTGGCTCCAGGAAATGAAATGCATTTATGGAGCGGTTTGAGTCCGGCGCTCCTCCTTAGTCTTCTAAGTTTTGTTTTTGCCGGTGTCTTTTATTTAATTTTTGAAGCTAAAATTGTCCCGCTTGTGCAAAGTACGATTTTGAAGTTGCCCCTTGAGCAATATTATAATTGGAGTCTCTCTTCACTCTATGATTTGGCCGACGGAATAAAGCGGATCTGGCAGAGAAGGGGGCTGCGTTTTTCGATGTCTGTCGTGTTATGGTTTTCGTCGGTTGTTCTACTCTGGCAAATGAATAAATTGCTCTGGCCTTCTGTTGACTTCTATGAAGTTCCACCGTCATTTTTGGATTTGATTGTCGTGATGGCTTTGATATTGGGAACAATGGCCGTCATTTTCGCAAAGTCAGAATTTGGAAAAATTCTTGCGCTGGCTTGGGTTGGTTTGGGAATTTCTTTCTTGTATTTTTTAGGTGGCGCTCCGGATTTGGCTCTGACTCAGTTTCTAGTGGAAATTCTGACAACTTTACTTTTTGTCGTTGTGCTTTATAAAATTCCAAAATCTTCTGGAAAAACTTTGTCCAAGGCTTTGCAGTCTCAGAATGTTTTAATCTCTGGCATTTTTGCATTTGTTATTGGAGCGAGTGTCTGGTTGGCGGTTAAGGCCACTCCGAACTCTGATTTAATTCAGTTTTTTGGGGAGAGGAGCTGGGTCGAGGCTCGTGGAAAGAATGTTGTAAATGTCATTCTCGTGGACTTTAGAGCTTTTGATACCTTTGGTGGGATTACGGTCCTTGCGATTGCGGGTCTTGGTTTGGCCGCACTTTTTATGAAATCGAGCCAGCAATTAAATCAGAAACAAAAACAGGAGAGTAGATGATTTCCTCTGTTTTATTTAAGTCCGCGGAAAAATTAATTTTTTGGATCCTCATTGGGCTCGCGGCATTTTTTCTCCTGCGTGGGCACAATGCTCCGGGCGGTGGCTTTATTGCGGCTCTTATAGTTTTTTGCGCTCTCATCTTAAGACAATTAGCTCATGATCCAAAAATTCAGATGAATGGCAAAATTTCTCCGGCGGTCGGAATGAGTATAGGGTTGGTCTTGGCTTTAGGAAGTGCGCTCATCGGCGTTCTTGAGAACAGAACTTTTATGCAGGGCGTGTGGATCGAGGTTTTGGGAATTCAAGTGGGAACTCCACTCATTTTTGACATTGGCATCTTTTGTACCGTCTTAGGAGCGCTTCGTGCTTTTTTCATTCCTTTATTGAGGGAGGATTAGAGTGGAGATCGCTTGTATCGGATTGATTGTTGTTTTGTTTTGGGCGGGAGGTTATTTGTTACTTCAAAAAAAGGGCTTTGAGTTTGTTTTGGGACTCGCTCTTTTAAGTCAAGGCGCGAATCTAGTTCTTTTTGTTTCGTCCGGGCTTTCACGCGGAGATTCCCCCATTATGACGAGCGGTGAATCGATTTTGAGTCCTTCGGCAGCAAATCCTTTGACACAAGCTTTGATTTTAACGGCGATTGTAATTGGATTTGCGACTTTAGTTTTTTCACTCAGTTTAATCCTGCGTTTTTCTCAGGCACAAGACTCTCAGGATTTAGACGAGGTTCGAGAATGATTGTCGTTGCGCCTTT
>JBFWYS010000547.1:0-2718 GCA_050186175.1 Pseudobdellovibrionaceae bacterium | reverse complement strand
AGAAATACGACATCTCCGATTGTGTGCATTCTTGAGGATGCATCAGCCCAAAACAATGCCATATCTCATGAGTTAAGAGGTGAGTTAGAAATTTCGCTTTTTTCGAGTGTTTTTCGAGAGCTTCAATTTCGCATTTGACAATCGATTTTCCCTCGAAGGCTGGCTTTGCATAACCTCCTGAAATCCCTGCGACAGGATTCGTGTCGCCAAAACAAATTTCAATTGTTCGATTCGCTGCTTTTTGCGTGGTAAAAGTGGAGTCGCCGTCGATGGGGGCTCCAGGATTCGTTGGATCTGAGGGGTACAAGGCCAACCTTAGATAAGAAGTTGGAACGTCGTTATAGTCATCAATTACAGACTGAATAACCTGATCAAAAGTCAAATTTGTTACGCCAGCAAGGGGATCACCATCCTCGAGATCATTTTCGTCGATGGTGAGGCTGTTATTGTCATCACAGAGCTTGATCCAAATCGTTGGATCATTTTTCGAAATTTGCCATGTGCCAGGAAAGACCCTGAAACCGAGGGTCATAGAGAGAATCGCTCCCCAAATAATAAACTTGAGAGTTCTGTTCATAGAATGAAAACTCCTCCAAAACTAACAAAGCTTTCGGTTTTAAAAGCATGATCGGTACTCACAGTGATGTCCGTGCGCCATCTAAAAAACGAAGAGGTATTCCACTCCATTCCTCCGCCACCCATGACCCCAGCCCCTCCTGTAACGGCGACAAGACCGAGTTGAAAAAACACGGGAGAAGAAGTCCGATAAATTCCCGCAATGCCAAATCCCATATTTTGTAGAATCCCAAGTTCTAGGCTACTAAATCCGATCCTCACATTTCCAAGCAAGCCGAAGTTGGGACCCACTCCCCAATAAAGATGCCCGATGCTACTTTGCATTGGCTCAGCTTTCGCATGAAAACAGAAAAATAAAAGGCTTACGCCAAGAGCGAGCCGTTTCATAAAGTGATCCCGAATGTCAGATGAGAAACATCTTGAAAGTTAAGAGCGAGATGTTGAGTGATGTCTTTGGTCAGACCTAAAAGCGTATCAAGTCCAAAAAAAATAGCGCCATACTGAAATTTTACAGAGAGGTGGGGGCCGATGACATGTTCAGTTTCGGTTTCGGTTTTTGCAGTGGGAGAAGAACGATAGCCTCTAACGAGGTAAGTGGCTCCCAACCCAGCTCGAATAGATGCGGTGATGTCTCCCACTTTTTCGGTGTGGGCCGTTTTATATCCAGCGAGAGTCCACGCATTTTGCGAGTAGATTGTGGTGCGAACACCTTCGCTACGATAAAGAAGTCCCCATGAATCGGAACCTGCTTCAAGAGCTAAACTAGGAATGGCCCGGCCAGCAGTCACACTTGAAGTCCCGACGCCGAAATCGAAAACAGCAAAACACACTGACGACTTAAACAGGAGCAAGATTAAAATTAATTTCACACAACTATTGAAGCCGAAGATTGATGTAAAAACAAAAAGTATTAGCGAATTGCACAACTATCTTTAACGCCATGAATTGAAAACAGAGGAGGGCCTTGCGGTATACCTTATTCGCAAAGACGATGCTTTGTAGCGCCTGTGTACTGTAGAATTTCTCGGGTCGTCTCGTAGCCGTAAGCATATCCATTTGGAATCATGACAGCGGTATGGACGAGGCCCCCTGAGGCCCTAACGGCACAAACAACCACGGCACCTGTCTTTTGAAGAGCGCCATTAAACGAACGAACCAAACGGATCGGTTTGATAGCTGTCACTTGATAACCGTTCAACATCGTATGTACTAGCGGAACTGAAAGTGCTTGAGTCACAAAATTTAACTCAAGAGCCGATGCAAAGAGTGATGTAAAAATAATCGAAAAGAAAATGAATTTTTTCATAAGGACCTCATAACGGTGAAACTCCGTTATAAAATTAGAAGCCCTCAAGATCAATAGAGGCAGATGACGAATGTATTAATTCCAAGACGGAGACAACTTAGAATCGCACAAATGGCTTTCTCTGGGATGAGGTCCTCGTTGCGTTGGATTCGCTTTTACCTCTGAGGGGGTTTCCGCGCGAGTTCCGCCTTAAGAAGCTTATAGTCTTGCTCGTTTAAAGTTAGTAATTTCTTAGAATGTAAGAGCCGATTGAAGCGTGCCGAATATAAAATATCCGTCGAATCAAAATGATTCCAAAGCCATTCGTGAATAAGTAAATAGGAAACCTGAAGGTCGCCACCAGGTTGCTGCCGAACTTTCGGGATGAGGTCGGGGTCGTATTTGTAATAAATCTGCGTAAAATTTTTCTCCGGAGGGAAATAATAAAAGGCTTGGTGTTTTTCCTTGCAGTTTGAGGGCAAAAGTTCATCTAGTCCTGGATTCCACATTGTTGCTAGCTTGGTTGATCGGAGCCACTGGTACTTGCGGCCGCGAACTTGCTGAAAACGAGTTTCAAGAAAATCTTTTAAGTCGTCGGTCCACAATTCATTGAGTCTTTTCAGCTCCTGATAAATTGTTTGTAACTGAGTATCCAGGGGAAGATCCCGGTCTTCTCCCAGATCAAGATCTCTTGAGATTAGAAAGTCTGCTGCGTAAAGCTTTGGGTCTGACTCACAAACTGCGAAGACCCCGGAGTTGCCAACTGCACCACCATTGCCCAGGCTCTTAGAAAGGAAAATCACAGAAGAGAAAATGACGGTAAAGAAGAAAAGTGATTTCATACGGTCTCCTGGTCT
>JBFWYS010000546.1:0-2721 GCA_050186175.1 Pseudobdellovibrionaceae bacterium | reverse complement strand
GGATTCTTTAGAAGTTCGTCCTCCCACTCTGACTTCAAGAGATCAACGACCAGAATATTTTTTTCTGATTTAAAGTGTCGCCGAATCAAGCTCGACTTCCCAACCCCTCGGGCTCCGAACAGAAAAAAACTATGTGAATTTGATAGGTTAGGTATTCTATGGATCATACTCCATAAGTGTATTTTGAGTTGCTTTCGGTGTCAAACAGATCTCTGGCTTTGGTTGTATAAACAATAGAAACACGAAGCCGTTGAGCCTTAATTTCATAGGTATATAATACTACGAACTGGTTCTGGAGGCTCACTGATGTCTTGGCACAAACTACCCCCCTTCCAGTAAACAGACGGACGGCAATTCGCGGAGAAGGGACACACCAGATAGCCACAAAAGGGCAATTCGTATACTTCTTAGACTATAGTTTTTACCCTGTTTGGTCTTAAAACTTATTACTTTTAGGGCACATCTCTTGAATTGGCTTTCCTCGTTGAAAGAGCACTTTTATACGTTATCGATAAATGAGGTTATTAAATGCGTACGTTACTTCTTATACTTTCTCTCTTTGTGAGTTCATCTGCTTTTGCCCAAAAGTTTTTCGAGGACGAAGCCAAAAAAATTCCGACTTATCGTGGACAACACGCTCTTTGTTATAAAGAAGAAGACTCTGATGCCTCACTCGGAACAAATACAGATGGCCCAGTTCGCCTAGCTTCAACTAGCAAATTGCTTACTTCTCTTTGGGCCGTCAGTAAATTAGGTCCAGATTATCGCTATTCAATTCTTGCTCATTACAATCCCACGACTCAGGAAATTTATTTAGAAGGAAATGGTGATCCTTATTTCAGTCGTCTTAAAGCTTACGCTTTGATGTCTGAATTGATTCGGAAGAATATTACAACTGTTAAGAAACTCTATTTCGCGAGTAACTTAGATTTTAATCGCGATGTTGATTGCGGAACTTCTTATACAGAATGCGAGCAGGCGGCAATTGCTGAATGGACAACCCACGGTGGAATTCCACGTGATACTCAAATTAAGGGACTTCAGTCGGCACTTAACCCGGCAAAGTGGGTGGACGCGGAGAAAAATCATTATCTTAAGTTGATTCCGAAGGCTCAAAAAGCCGGCTTCCAAATGTTGCCGATGGCAAAAGTGAAGTTTAAGGTTGAGGAAGTTGTTCACGCGGCCTCGAACCCATTTAAAGATGCCCCTGGCGTGATTGTTTATCAAATGAAGTCGGCGCCTATTTATAAATACCTTAAGCATATGAACGTAAATTCGATGAACTGGACCGCAGATAAAATTTTTGAAGGTTTAGGTGGAGCCGAAGAATGGAAAACTTTTGCGACTAAAGTATTAAAGCTCGATCCAAGTACTTTTGAAATTAACAATGGGTCAGGTCTTAACATCGGAGCTGACTATCCAAATCGAAAAGACAATTTTTCGACATGTAATAACATGATCGCGGGTCTTGCTATTATGGACAAAGCTTTAGTTCAACAAGGTGGCAAATATACACTCGAAGACATTATGATGGTGTCTGGAATAGATGAAGGCACACTTTCTGGAGTGTATGCAGGTGAATATTTAAGCCGATCTGTGGTTGCTAAAACAGGAACTCTTAAAAATGCAGCAACTTTGGCTGGTTTTGTAAGAACACAAAAAGGAATCGTGTTTTTTGGTCTCTTCTTTCAAACACTGTCGATTTCTCAAGCTCGTAATGCTCGAGACATTCTTGTTCAAAGATTAATCAAAGAATATGGTGGCCCCGCTAAAACAAATTGGAAATCTGCAGGTCCTTTCTTGTCTTTTGATGCGCAATCGGTGTTAACTGAAGTAGGTACAGCTCAGCATTCGACAAACCTTAACTAAGGAGTTGAAGTGAAAACACTGAAAGTTTTGATGGTTCTGTCCGTGGGACTTTTTTGCGCGCTTTCGCAGGCGCAAGATCCTTCTGCCAAGGAGAAAGTGGCTGCAACGCCGGCACCTCCGGCAACCCAGAGTACAGTTTCTCCGGCATCTAAAGCCTTCGATGCTGTTAAATTTGGAAGAACTGAGCAACTAGAGGAGCTTTCGAAAACAATCGATCTCGGAACCGTTCGTGATAGTTTCGGAAATACACTTTTGATGGATGCAGCCTCAAATGGTCGCATGAATGTAATCAAATTCTTAATCGGAAAAAATATCGACCTTAATGCAAAGAATGAAAATGACGAAACAGCGATTTGGATGGCAATGGATAATAATCAATTGCCTGCTTTTGATGCTTTGATGGCTGCGGGAGCTAAGATTGATATTCCGACAAAAGCTGAGAAAGATACATTAGTAATTCGTGCGGCTGCTCAGAATAATTTTCGAGTGATCAATCGTCTTATGAGAAAAGACAAAGCACTTGCGAATGCCCAAAATGCAAAAGGCGAAACCGCTCTCATCGCCGCCGCCCAATTTGGGAATAAAGACGCGATCAAATCTTTGTTGAAGTTCAAAGCAGATCCCACGCTCAAAGACAATGAAGGTTTGACTGCTTATGACAGAGCAAAAGCCAATAATCTCACTGAGACAATGAAGCTTCTTGAGCCTAAGAAATCAAAATAGTTTTTGACTTCTAAAATTGCCTTTTCCGGCACTAAATGTGCCATTCCTAAATGGATCTCAACGAAATTGCGATTTACATTCAAGTTGTAGAAGCTGGTGGCTTCAGTGGAGATGCAAAAAAAATTGGCA
>JBFWYS010000545.1:0-2727 GCA_050186175.1 Pseudobdellovibrionaceae bacterium | reverse complement strand
GAAACTGAAGCATTCAGAACACAGCAACTCTGCCAGCAACTTTATCCTTTCAACAAGCTTTCTTTAGCTTTCAGAAGAACTTCCAAAGCTTCTTGAAAAGGAAGCTCTCAGTATTTTGCATCAGAAAGGGAAAAAAATATTACAAGAGACTCCTTTTCTTCTTGAGAAATTTCAGCCCATTGATCATCCCCATAAAATACTTCTACGAATACTTTTTCTTTATTTACATCACTAGCAATTCTAAAAGAGAATTCTTTCTTGTGCATGCTAATACTTTATTTGCCATTAATATACGAACGAGGTTCTAAAAAAACCATGATTTGAGTAAAAAAATTCAAAAGAAGAGAAGCTCGTCGACAGGGATGTCGTGCGGCTCTGTTGGAATCGATGCGGAAACTTTTTGCTCTTCAAATCCGAGGCCGATCGTTACAACGGAAGGAGCAATCGTTTTCATCACTTTCAGGAAGCGGTCGTAATGCCCCCTTCCATATCCGATCCTCTTTTTTTCTGCATCGAATCCCAGTCCCGGGACCAAGATGCATTCGATCGATTCCCACGATGCCCTTTTGCAAAGCTCAGGAATAGGCTCGAGGATGGAAAAAGGGGATAAAGCGAGTTGGTTCGGAATGTCGTCGACAGCGAAGATCTCCAGGACTTCTCCGACTACTTTAGGAAGCAATAATCTGTTTTGCCGGCTGAGCTGGTGGTTGAGTTTCCAAAGGTCGATCTCGTCAGGTTTGCTGGCAAACGAGAGGATCGATCGATAGGTTTTCAGTTTGGGGAGCAGATCGTTGTAGAGGCGTAGAGAGGCCTCTTCTCTTCTGATTCCAGGAATCGAGCTTCTAAGGTCGCGCAAACAATGACGGAGCGACTGCTTGTCCAGTTTTTTTGCATTGCGCCCTTCGTGCCAGCCGATTTCGACGCAGGCATCGGCGATTTCAGCGGTTTCTAAAGTCGTTTTATCGCGCATTGGACTCATCGTGCAGTTGAGGCTTCCCTTTTTCATATGGAATTTTTTTCCAAAAGATCCCTTCGCTTGTGTACAGGGTGGCAAGGCCTTTGCCATCTTCGATTTTGGAAATGGGCTTCTTGTCCCCTTTTTTAAAATAGGAACCCTTAATCAGCAAGTCATTTGCATAGTCTTCGACCATCATGATGTCGCCGTTTTTATACCAGGCAAAGCTAAGGCCCTGTTTTTTTTGCTGGTGGATCTCCCTTTGGCTTTCAAGGGTCCCATTTTCGTACCAGGTTTTCACCTGTCCCTCGATCTGGTCTTCGTGCCAGTGCAAGTTCAGTTTGGGCTTAAGAGCCGCTTTAGTCGATGCAGGATAATATTCCCACTCCTCGCCTTGTTTTTTCTCATTGACGATATGAAAGGAGCAGTGCAATTCTCCATTGGGAAAATATTCTTCCACAAGGCCTTGTTGGACGCCTTTTTGGTATTCGATGGTGGAGGCAAGCCTTCCATTCTGAAATAGAGGCTTTGTTCCATTGCCCTGGATGATTTCACCCGACTTTTCTCCTTGGGGATTGTAATAGATGCCCGATAAGAGAAGACCTTTATCATAGACTTCGTCGTAAGCTTTGACAGTCTCCGACCAATTTCCGCTGGCAGAACCATGTTTTTGCCCCTGTACGAACGGAATGGTCTCCAAGGTGTGGCCCCCTTCGTCAAAACTTAAAGATACGCCATGGATGTTTCCTTGTTCGTAGGGGATAATCTGAGAAATTTGCCCGTTTGGATGGTAATAAGTGGAGGGTCCGTGAAGAAGACCTTTATCATAATGGATCTCAGCAATGGCATTGCCTTGTTCGTTCCATACTTGGCTCTTTTCATGGAAGACCCAACTGGTCTGGGCGAGTTCGTTGATATCTGCCAACCCTTCGATGACGTGGGCATGAATCCTTAGCTGGCCGTTAGCAAACCATTCCTGATAGCTTCCGTGAGCTCTGCCATCAACGACTTCAAGCAGTTGCCAAATGTGGCCGTTGCTGTGGTAGCTGGAAATTTTCGATTGGCTCTTGCCTTGAGTGTTGCGGCCGTAGACGCGCAATACTTTTTGGTAAGGCTGAGGAGAGAGAAAATCGACCGATTGGTAGGGAGCTAGCCTGTCTTTGATGCTGATCGTTTCTGTAAAACCATTTTTATCAATGAGCTGCATGCTAACGATCTGATCGCTTTGATCAGGATTTTGCCTTTGGCAGCTGCAAAATAGAGCGATAGTAAGTAAGAGAGGAAGAAGTCGGATCATAGTGGTTCCTTCAAGGAGATGTGCTTTCCCGTTTGATCAGGTGCATATTGACCGCGTAGACAAATTCTTGAGACGCGATCTCTTTTTTTGAGAGTTGAAAATCTTTGATGATCAGCTGGGGCCTTTTTTCTTTGGGGCCATAGGGCCAAATGGTCACCCCTTCGATCAAACTTAATGTTTTTTTCAGGTCTTCTTCGTTCATTTCAACCAGGTGCTGCAGTTTTTCTTCCACTTCCAGGAAGCGGTTATGTTGGCGCGTTTGGACTTCTGAAAAGAGGAGGCGGTTGGGGCCTTCTTTTAAAAAGTGGAGCCGTTTTTTCAATGATTCATCGTTCGGACTGTCGAGCAGCAAAGCCTCGTTTTTTTTGATCTCGGGTTCCAGAAAGCAAAGGGTCTCGAGATGTTTGTCGATATAAAAATGATCAGGGTTCTTGATCGAGACGAGGAAGTCGCTTTCTTTTTGGTGCAGCGTCTG
>JBFWYS010000544.1:0-2769 GCA_050186175.1 Pseudobdellovibrionaceae bacterium | reverse complement strand
CCGCTTCATTTGTATTCGTCGTTGTTGTTCCCGCACCCAAAGCAAAATACATATCAAAAGGAACGATTGATTTATTAAGGTAAGACATTTTGCCATAACTGGGTGACCACTTTAGGTCCAATCCCATGTATGATTTCGGAGTCACGAGACTCGAAGTTTGAACACCTCGATCTTTTAAACTCTTTGTAACTTGGCGTTGCGATGTTGAAACTGAAGTGTAATTTCCTTCAATTCCCCATGCTTCAGTAAAATTATATCCAAATCGAAACGCAGCTCCCGCACTCATAAAAAACGGATCATTTGTAATTGTTGAGAGATTCGCATTCATTTCGAATCGACCTGTGCGTGGTAAATATCGTCTCTGTAAAACAGCAATTTCGCTGAAAGGTGCCAAACGTCCCAGACCTGCGAAGTCGGTCATTTTTGCATCTTGTGCGGCTTCGGCCTTTCCCTGCGGGGAAGATGGCGATGGAGGAAGGGGCGCTGGCTGCCCTTGAGCCGGAGGTGCTTTTTTATCAAGTTCCGCTTCAATATCATCAAGATCGTCAGCAAAGGCCAACGAACCAAGAAGCGCAAACGTGATGAAAAGAAATACAAATCTAAAACTACGCATGTAGATAATTCCCCGATGCACTTTCTAAGATAGCGAATTACCACATGAAATTGTAGAACTTACAGACAGCCGCTGGACCATTTCTAATATTCCCAGTCTTCTGTCCTGTCTCCAGCTGGTCCTTCGACAGAATAAGAGAACAAGAATCCTTTGAATTTTAAAAAAAAATTCGACGAGACTTATTTCAAAAGTCGAGGTTAAAAAAAGCCAGACACTTGTCGTTTTAAATTGAACTAAAAAAGAAAGGCCATTCCGGCATGAAGCAGAGGCGCGAATACTGTTTGTTTATCAAAATCAGAAGCTTTTTGTTGTTCCGTAAAGGTATGCGGCTTCGAAACAACGTCGGGTCCCTGATAAATAAGAAATCGCATATCAAAGCGAAGAGAAAAATTTGGAGAAAAGTAAAATTTCTGACCCAGACCAAAAGTAAAAGTAGGCGCATATTCACCACCCACATCGACCATTCCTAAACCTAAGAGTGAATAAAGCGTAAGGTTCATGATCGCATCTTTAGCAAAACTCATTTTTCCGTAATAGGCGGCAAATTGCCAATTTCCTAAAAGAGCAGTCTTAGGCCCCGGAGTTTTATCAAACTTTAAGTCGAAGTTTTTAAGCTGGTCCGAATAACTCGAAACGCCCCCAACCCAACCTACATATGCAAAATTTGCCCCATGAGTTTCAGAAAAATGATATGTTCCCTGAAGAGCGTACTGAGTATTATTGAAGAAAGCCTCAGTTAAACTCCAGCCTGCTGAACCACCAAGCTCAAAACGTTTTGCAGTTATCACATTTCGATTTCTAACACTTAGGGCTCTATCAAATTTCGGCAAAACACTCTCGCGGGCCAACTCATCCTCGGGCACTTCAAGAGTGTCATCGTCAGCCGAGGCATGAGAAAAAGAAAGGAAGAGGATTCCCAAAACAAGTAGAGATCGAAGATGCTTTTTCATAATCCTATCCAATCTTTACGCAAATTATTCGCTTCTACTATTCTTGGATCGGAATCGCAAATACGCAAGAGCCTCGGCGAAAACTGAACTTTCTTTCTCGACTTTAGTTTTGAAATTATGTGCTTTTTTGCTTCTCGATTTCTTTCGCTTATAAGTTTTCTTTGGGTATGCAGAGTGCATCCGTCCTGAGAGGGTTATTTCCCGGCCTTCCTGGCCGGGAAAGCAAAATCTTACCAGAGGTCGGCGCAAAGAATGTCCTAAAGTTCTTTGGACTCCTGGCCAGGACGGCCAGGAGTGAGCCCTCTCATGGATGGATGCGCTAAGCACACCCAGAGAAAATTTTTTAAGATCGGAAAGCAAGTAAGTTGAGCCATTACTTTTGTCACTAAGAATCCGGACTCCCACTCACAATTCAACTTGCTACAATCAACAGACATATGCCGAAACTTATTTTAATCCCTCTTATTTTAATCCTAACTTCCTGTGCGACCCAGCCATCTCCTCAGACACCTGAGCGAATTCCTTCCTCAAAAAAACCGCCTTTTAGTAAAACTCTAAAGCCTTTGATTGAGGATTGGATCCGACGAGATCCCAAAAAGATGGTCGATGTTCTGAAGGACATCCCTCAGGAACATCGGCAACACTTTACCCTTGTGCGAGAGAGTCACAGCTTACAGAAGTCTTCGGATTTGTATCCGCGTGCCCTACTTTTTGGAAAAACCGGTGGAACGATATTTACCTTTAATGGTGATCCCAAGCTCGGTGGGTATGATGCTCTAGAAATTGCCGATTTTAACGAAGACGAAAAAAAGTTGTATCTCTACGAGGTTCGTTTCAAAAACGAGCCTTCCGCGGGGAGCGCCGATGACTATATCATTCTCACCGAAGATGAGATCTTTCATGAAAGTTCGAATCTTCAAATTTCAAAAGGCAATCCCGCAAAATGTATGAATTGCCATAGCGCTCGGTACAAGTCAGACAGTCAAAATTTTAGTTTTGCCTCCTATATTTGGGCTGAATATCCGAAGTGGCCACGAGTCTATGGTGGCGGAGATGACAATATCAATTTCGATCCTCAATCAGGAGAGCGCGCAAATTTTGATAAATTTAAAATAAAAGTAAAAACTTCTAAAGAAGCCGGCTATGAACGGTATCGCTCTCTTCTTTTTGGTCCGGAAAAAGCTTATCCTTACTATGCTGCGAAGA
>JBFWYS010000543.1:0-2788 GCA_050186175.1 Pseudobdellovibrionaceae bacterium | reverse complement strand
GAATCCAGAAAAGGTGACAGCATCTCTCAATCATATTTCTGAGATGGATGTAAAGCTAACGGTTCTCGAGGATGATTTTTCTTACACTCTCGGAGAAGGGTCACGCTGGCTCGAGCGCCTACTGATGATCACATTGTTACTTGCTGTTTTGACGGTCGAATCCACAGGACTTCTCTTGACATTTGTTTTTAGTCGTAATCTTTCGCGCACATTAAAAGAACTCAACGAAGTCGCCCTTCATGTTTCCGAAGGAAACTTTGATCAAAAAGCTCCGGTTCGCTCTGAAGATGAGTTGGGACAACTCGCCGAGAGCCTCAACGAAATGACCAGCGCTTTAAAACAAAGCATCGGAAAACGAATCGAAGCCGAAAATGCAAGTCTCGTAAAAACTCTCTTCTTGGCCAATATGTCCCACGAAATTCGCACACCTCTCGGTGCGATCCTCGGGTTCTCCGAATTATTGCGAGACCCGCAGCTTTCTTTATCTGAGCGCGAACAGTATATCGACATCATTCAAAAAACCGGCGGTAATTTGACTAAGATAATTAACGATATTTTGGATATCTCTAAGGTCGAAGCCGGTCGACTTAAAATCGAAAGAAGTCATTTTTCTTTGTCCGAGCTGGTCGGCGAAGTTCATTCGGTTTTAAGTTTAAAGTGTGCTGAAAAAGATCTGTCTTTTGTCTTTGAAAAACAAGCTGAAGGATGGCGTACCTCCCATGCCGATGTTTTCTACTCAGACGCAATTCGTCTGCGACAGATCTTGATCAACGTGATCGGCAATGCCGTTAAATTCACGGAGCCCGGTGGATTTGTTGAAGTGAAATACAATCTAAAAGGTTCTAAGCTTATCTTTATTGTCAGAGACAACGGAATTGGAATTCCGAAAGAACGCGAAAACGATCTGTTTCAAGTTTTCAGCCAAGGTGATCATTATCTTACAAAGCGATATCAGGGAACGGGTCTGGGGTTGGCTCTCTCTAAAAAACTAGCACAAATGTTGGGTGGAGATATTAAACTTTTGCGCAGTGAACTCGGAAAAGGTTGTACGTTTGAAATTACTGTTGAGGCAGAAGCCCTTGTTCAGCCTGAAGCCAAAACTACGCCGAATGATAAATCAACACTTTCAGGGCCAGGTGCCTCAGCCATCGGCGGAAAACGCATTCTTTTGGCCGAAGACTCACCCGACAATCAACTTTTAGTTCAAAAGCTTTTAGCAAAATGGGGCGCTATCGTCGATGTCGTAGAAAATGGACAGGAGGCCGTCACACAAGCTTCGCGAACCCATTACGATGCCATTTTGATGGACATGCAAATGCCAGTCATGGACGGTTATTCGGCAACGCGAATTTTGCGAGAAAAGGGTTATACAAAAACGATCATTGCATTTACGGCCCATGCGATGAAAGAAGATCGTCAGCAATGTTTAGATGCCGGTTGTGATGACTATTTAACAAAACCGGTGAATCTCAATCAGACCCTTGCTGTTCTTGCTAAATTCTGTAGCCAAGAGCCAAGTCTTAGGCAAAATGCGATCCATGCTCCTGGGTTGGAGCAGACTATTTAGTTTCCTTCAGTTGAAATCAGATATTCAAAATCTTTTTGTGTCAGATGTGAAGAAATATGTGAGAACTCTTTTTCCGACTCGCTGCTCGCAAAAAGGGCATCGAAACGTTTTGACTTAATGTCTTTTAAAAGTTGAATTTTTTCTTCGACGGAATCTTGCATGATATAACGGTAAACTTGAACCGGTTTTGTCTGACCGATTCTATGGGCACGATCTGTTGCTTGATTCTCAACTGCAGGATTCCACCAAGGTTCAACATGAAAAATATAAGTGGCCTTTGTTAAATTCAAACCCACTCCGCCAGTTTTGAGGGTCATCAGCATAACGGCACCACTCTTTGACTCGTTAAAAGATTGAATTTGTTTTTCGCGCAGTGCGCGTGGTGTGCTTCCGCTCATTGAAAAATTCGGAACATGATGAGCCTGTAACTGAGTCTGAATCTTTTCAAAAGTAGAAATAAACTGAGTAAAGATCAGAGCACTCTCGCCGGTATCTGTAATTTCCTTTAGGCTTTGCGCTAAGAGAACAACTTTAGGCGAACTTTGATCGTACTCGACCCCTGGAATAGCGCCAGGATCTGAGCAAACCTGTCTGAGGCGCAAAAGGGCCGTCAACATCTGCAATTGCGACTTAGCTTCTCCTTGGTTCGCGACCACTTTTTTGATCTGCTCGTTATAGGCAGTTGCGATATCTCGGTAGATCTTTTTCTGATGTTCTTCAAAGGGCAGAGTCACAACACTTTCCACCTTAGGTGGTAACTCATGCATCACTTCGGATTTAGTTCTTCGTAAAAGAAGAGGTTTCGTTTTCAGGCGAAGAACTTTAAGCTCCTCTCGCAAAATAGATGGAGGATTTACATAACGTTCGCGGAACTCTGAGTATTCGCCCAAGGAGCCAGGAACAACCAGATCTAAGAGCGAATAAAATTCTCCATAATGATTCTCTAAGGGAGTTCCCGTCAGTCCTAACTTAAACTGAGCCGGAACTTTTCGGGCCGCCGTGGTTCTTTTGGTAGTAATGTTTTTTAAATTCTGAGCTTCATCAAAAATGAGGCAATTCCAAGGAAGAGACTGCAGATGTTCGGTGTGTTCGGTTAAAAGACCATAGGTCGTAATCAAAAGACCGGATTTGTTATTCTTAAAAAACTCTTCGTTTTTCTCTTTTTCCTTGGGCGAAAAAATATGCACCGGCATTTCGGGGCAAAAACGTTTCGCTTCAGAG
>JBFWYS010000542.1:0-2794 GCA_050186175.1 Pseudobdellovibrionaceae bacterium | reverse complement strand
AAATTCCTTCGAGCATGCAATTTAACATTGAATCCTGAGGCCCTGTAGGGATGTTGACAATCACAGGAACAACTGTGTCTTCTTTCAAATAAAACTCTAAGTCGTTGTATACAATTCCAGTGGGATTGGTTTGGCTTTCAAAAACGGCAACAGACTGTTGCTCTGCCAACGGAATATCTATGCAGTCATTTCGAATCAAATAAGCCACCGTGCGGAACTCAATGGCCGCATCGATATTAGTTCCATCTCCACACTTCGCTGCATTCGGAAGGTAGTGGACATAAATCTTTCCATCGTAACCTTGGCCGCCACTAATCTCATTCTTGATTCCACCAAGTGGATCAAGCTTAGGAGAAGCATTTTCGGCGTGAAAGTTCACCCGAGAATTAGAGCCTGTACAATTTTGAAAAGAGAAAAAAATAAGCATCAGCAGCCCAACGATGGCCACATAACGAAATTTCATAATTCCCCCTTACAAACCTATCGGTTTCCTGTTGTCCCGACTAAAGGTCCTCTCAAAATGAGACTTTTAGTCGCGCAATGGTTTAAAATCTCACGTTCGCATACTTCTTTTACCTGCCCAGCAAAGATAATAATGGCAGGCTGGGACTATTGATGAGCTCCTCGACGACGTTATTCATCCTTGATATGTCTAAGTTTACGTTTGGCCGACCGAAAATGCGCCTCACAAACGCGAATCTAAATTTTCAATTTGAGATTGTGTGATGAAGTTAATTTAAAGAGTGGCGAGAAAAAACGAAAATGGTGATCCAATTTGATAGATCATTCTGATTTCTCGTTTAAGCGACTTTTTTTGGAACAAAATAACGAGTGTTAGAGCCGGCTCCAAATTTTTCGAGATCTCCGTCCTCAATTGCTTTCGCAATGAAGCGCTGACAACTGGACTTTGTTATTCCGAGCTTCTTCATTATTTGAGTGGCCGAAAATTCCTCGTCAGGCGCAAAGGTGCTGAGGAGAAGTTCGAGATGCTGGTTGCCGCGATTGACGGGTTCGCGATTTTTTGGAACCAAAATAGAAATTTTGTCTCCACATTGAGCAGAAAATTTTCCATCGTTACAAAAAATTGATATTGGAATTTTATTTTCGCTTAAAAATAGGCGGGTTCTGTAAACAACCTGTTCAATTCGATGTGGAGAGGTAAAGATATCGAAATATTCATCGGGAAAAAGATTTGAAAACAATTGTCCCATGTTCATCGGGCGATAGAAGTCACGAAAGAGAAGTTCCAAAAGCTTGTGAGCTTTGCTTCCGTGGGAAACTGGCTCAAATTGCGACGAGCGAGTTTTGTGGTCTTTTCCTAAGACAATTCCCGATTTGATGTCAAGGCAGGGCACACCCTGCTGGCCGAGAATATAAGATTCTTGGATTGGGGAACTTCCTGTTCGTTGCACAATCACATTTCGAAAAGCTTTAAAAGGAGTACCAAAATATAGAAAATTAAAATCAGGTTCTGAAAATTTGATCGACAATGCATTTAAGTCTGCCTCGCGCGCACTTTCAGGTTCGCCTCGGAGAAAAGCTTCTTTGCGAAACTCTTTAAGTGGGACGTCGGAGTAGAGCCTCTCAGCAGTGAGCCACGCCTGGAGCCCTTTAACATAAAGTTGATCATGAGTTTGTGCGGAGGCAAAAACCCGATTGGCCTCGTAAAGACATTTTTCAGCTTCGTCGAATTTTTTTGACAGCAATAGAACTTTTGCTAGAAGTTCATAATTATTGCCCAGAAGGCGAAGATAATTATTGGTTCGTGCAAATTCGATGTTGTTTCTTACAAGTTCAGCGGCCTCATCGAGTCTGTGAGTTTCAATGAGGGCGGCTGCAAGGTTAACTTTTCCGACAAATCCCATGTAAAGATTAGATGGGGATTCAATAAACTGTCGTAAGAACGGTATCGACTCCTCGTACTGCCAAAGATTGAAGTGGCAATAGGCTTTAAATAGAGGGGCTTCGGGAACATCTTGTGGTTCAATTGTATTTAGAATTCCAAGCGCTTCTTGAGCAGCACCATAACGTTGGATAAGAACGGCATATTCTGCGAGTTCATTGGGCGTTGCTTGATGATGAATATCCATTTCCGATGGACGAACTAATGGTGAGAGAACTCGGAGACCTAAGCCAACTAAACCTGTGCGACGGCAGTGATTAGCGAGGGGAAGTCTAAACTCCCTTGGGATTTTTTTGGTATTGATCTGTTCAAGAACTTTGATTGAGGCCGCAGCATCGCCAGCGCGAATTCTTGATTCGCTTAACTCAAGTATATCTTTCCACTCACTAGGTAATTGAACGGCCATGGATATTAGATCGGTAGAATCGACTTCATTTGTGAGTTGATTTGATCATTCTGAGAAAAAATATTGGAATGTCTCACCCTGAATCGCTAATGAAGTCTAGTCTTAATAAAAGGTCCCAGTATAATGAGAGCTGAGGAAGTGTTCGATTTTGAAAATATCTATTCAATTTCTTGAGTCCAGACTTCTGTTGAGTGCCCCGATAATTAATTATGCGGGCACGATGCCCCTAAAGGTAAAGAACTAAAAACGGATTTTGAAATTAAAATTGAACTTTAAAGATTAAAATTTGAAAGGTGGTTCGAAGAAAGATACCTAGTTAGAGACCCCAAGGGCAGGCCCCCCAAGCCTGCCTTTTTTATTTGTGCGCCCGGCAGGGCGCTTTTACTTAGAGGTGAAAGTCCTCCACAGACCCGATCAGGGGAACTGTTAGCTTAAGGGCAAGGGTGTCTGGAGTGATCCAGAATCTGAAGGAAGCCACAGGCAAA
>JBFWYS010000541.1:0-2814 GCA_050186175.1 Pseudobdellovibrionaceae bacterium | reverse complement strand
GGGCTATCAGACCAAAGAACAAGCTCAGCTAAAAGTAATCAACATAAAGTCCAGCAGTATGCATGCCGTCCTTTTGAATGAGTTATACTCGACTTTGCAACTTTTTAGGGCCCCTTGCTTCGTCCATTCGCCCACTGACGTTCGACATACAGTCGAACTAGAAGGTTTATTTAACCGGGAAGGGGTTAGAAACCCCTTCCCGGTTAAATAAACTCCTCAGAGGGCAAATGCCCCGAGGCCTTTGGCCCTAGAAAAGTTGCAAAGTCGAGTTATACTGCACGCAGTTAAAAAGCTTAATTCTGCCAGCGTCGTCAACCGCTGAATTTAAGACCCGCCTGCATCGCCGCTGTTTCGGCGCCGATAAATTTGGCTCAAATTCAGGGCGACTTCTTGGCTTAATTTTAACTTTTTCCTACTCGCAGTATTATTGCCGCGCGGCTAGTAGGATATAGTCTTCAACCCGCGTAGCGATCTCCTTGGTAAATTCCGTATGGGCAAGTCCCATGGGAGAGATGCTAAAGCTGTCTTCGCCCCATAATGCTTGGTGCAAATTGATATGGGTAAATTGCCGAGGGACGAAATGGCTTTCGTGGACCAGTTCCTGAAGGACCACTTTAGGCTGCTCGCCGCGCAAATCGAATACGCGCACGCGCATGCTGATGTTAAGGTCTGCAGAGCAGTATTTCGGATCGATCGGCTTTTTCTTATCTTGCCTTAAGACCTCTTCATGTTCGACGAGTTCAAGAAAGACGACGAATTCTTCATCGTTAAAAGTCCTTTTGACCCAGCCGATGTCTGTTCCGAAAGGGTTTTGCGATTCTTTGATTTTTTTCAGCACGGCCCTAGCCTTGGCCGGCTCAACAATGTAAAGGTCGTTATTGCGCGCAAGACGATAGTCGATAGTGGAGGTAAACTCATCGGAAAGGTTCCAGGGAAGATCATTTTTTGTGCTGTCGATGACAGGGACAACTGTGACGATCGGTTTTAAGCGAGCCCCTTTCTGATGCAATGCAGCGGTTTCTTGACCTTGTTTGTGTTCATTGCAGCCGGTTGCAGCAAGTGAAAGAAGAAGACCGGCGATGATTAAGCGAGACATGGGACAGAGCCTCCAGATTTTGTTAACGTGTAGATTACCTCATCCCACAATAACAAACAGCTTCATTTTTAGAAAGCTTTCACGACAACGGCAGAATGATCTTTCATCTCATAAGTGTGGGGCATCGGCGTTGATTTCGGATCTTCTGAAAAGTCTTGCGGCGATGGTAGCGATGTATCGATCACTCGGTACCATTTTTTTCCTTGAGGCGGCGTTGGCAAGGTGATCTTGACAGGATTAAAGTAGGAGTTGAACGCGATGTAGATATATTCCTTTGCCTTGGGATTTTTCAAGGTGTAGGCGATGAACCTGTTCTCTTTGCCCCAGTTCGGCTTAAGGGGAATAAGGCCGTGCCATGCCACTTCTTTGTCGGTCAGGAACTCGGAGCGTTTCAAGATCGGGGTTTGGTGGCGGAATTGGATCAGAAGGTCGTAGAACCTTTTAAATTCTTTGTTTTTTTCCAGTTCGTCCCACAAAAACCAGTTCAGTTCATTGTCTTGGCACCAGGTATTGTTGTTGCCATTACGAGTGTGGCCGTATTCATCCCCCATTAAAAGCATAGGCGTCCCAATAGCAAGTAAAAGAGCTGTATGGAAATTGCGGAGCTGTCTGTCGCGGAGCTTTCTAATTTTTTCGTCATCGGTCGGTCCTTCCGCCCCGCAGTTCCAGCTTTCATTGTCGTTGGCTCCATCCCGGTTTTCTTCTCCATTTTCTTCATTGTGCTTATCTTGGTAGGAGACAAGGTCTTTTAAGGTGTAGCCATCATGGGCTGTGACAAAATTGATGCTATGATAAGGGCGCCTATCATGACCATAGATGTGCTGGGACCCGCACATCACCCAAGCAAATTCTCCTGATAGATCATCTGTCCCTTTAATGAACTTGCGGACCGTATCCCGGAACTTTCCATTCCATTCGCTCCATTGCCCCTGTCCGGGAAAGTTGCCGACCTGGTAGAGGCCGCCTGCATCCCAAGCCTCGGCAATTAACTTGATGTTGGCCAAAATCGGATCATTAGTGATCGCGTCAACGACGTAGGGCGAGGGGAGGGGAGTGCCGTTTTCCGATCGGGTCAGGATCGATGCAAGGTCAAACCGGAACCCGTCGACATGCATCTCAGCAACCCAGTAACGCAGCGAATCGACGATCAGTTGCGCGACCACAGGATGATTGCAATTAAAGGTGTTGCCCGTTCCGGAGAAGTTCATGTAGTCGCCGTTGGGAGAGAGCATGTAGTAGATCGAGTTATCGATGCCCCTGAATGAAAAGCATGGCCCTTTTGTCCCGCCTTCTGCGGTGTGGTTGTAGACAACGTCCAAGATCACCTCGATCTGGTTCTTATGCAGCTCTTTGACAAGGGTCCGGAACTCATCGATCGCGCCAGCCCATGCTGACGCAGCGGAAAACCTGTTCATCGGCGCAAAGAAATTGATCGTCGAATATCCCCAAACGTTTTTTAGAGGTTCTTGCGTCTTAGGGTTCTTGACATCGATCTCGCACTCGTTGAACTCAAAGATCGGCATGAGCTCGATCGCGTTGATCCCCATTTTTTTTAAGTATGGGATTTTCTCCATAATGCCCAAAAAAGTGCCTGGGGATTTGACTTTGCTCGAAGGGTGCTGGGTAAATGAGCGGACATGCATCTCGTAGATCACCAGATCTTTTGTTAGTATGTTGGGAGGAGAGTCGTCCTCCCAATCAAACGGGGACTCGAGCAC
>JBFWYS010000540.1:0-2815 GCA_050186175.1 Pseudobdellovibrionaceae bacterium | reverse complement strand
ATCAGAGATTCTTTTTAAAACTTTAGCGATCGTTCTCTCGATAGCTGGACCGCTTACAGGTGGAAATATTCCAAAATCAGCGTTGATCTCATTAAGCACTCTCATTACAGCGGGAGCCGGTTCATCGGCGTAAGGAAGGACGTGACATGAAAAAGCTTGGGCGAGAACTTTTGGAAGAGTTTTGATCTTTGGAGAAGGGTGTTGGCAACTTATGAGAACAAGATCGGGGGGAGAAGAAATAACAAAATTCAGCATCTCCTTTAAGTCCATGGTGCTTCGGACTTGCCATTTTCTATTTGTTAAATAGATTTCCGGCTGGCGAAGAGAAGTCATACTATGTCTTAGGATGACGACCGAATAAGGTCTCATTTCATTTTAGTCCTATCTCTAGTTTCTTTTAAGTGGTTTCCAGCGAATCTCTTCTAATGTTTCTTCGGCCGCACTTAGGCGCTCAACTTTTTTCTCGAGCGACAAAATGACTGAATGAAAACCTTCAGAATGAGTTCCGCCGCTTTCATCAGGAACAATAAACATTCGATCTAAGACTTCTTTCGGAAGGTGCATTTCAAAAGCATCGCGAAGAATCGAATACATCTCTTTGAGTTGCGTAACGGACTGCCGAATTTCATGTCGGATGACATAGAGGTCATGCTCGGCAAGCAGGAGTTCAATTGCTTGAGTGAGTTCGTTCGGCTTAAATGGTTTTTCCATCAGCCGGAAAACACCAATTTCAAGGGCTTCGATTGCCGTGTTCACATCCAGGTTTCCGCTCACGATGATTGAAGGAAAACGGAATCCGTGTTTGTGAACTTCGGCAATCATCTGAATGCCGGTCATTTTTGGCATCACCAGATCCGAAATCAAAAGATGAGGAACTGGCTGTCTTTTTGTGACAACGGCTTCAATAAAATCAGTTGGGTTGAGAAAAGGGACGACTTCATAGCTGTCGCTCAAAATTTCTTGGTAGAGTTCAAGAAGAGAAGCTTCGTCTTCGACAATTGCGATAACAGGTTTTTGCGAACCCATAAGGACCTTTCTGTAATGCTCTTCGGAGTGATATCAATACCTTAACAGTGTAGCCAAGAGTTGATTGGTTTCCTAAATGATGTTATCTAATTGCTTTAAAGCCTGACGAAGGTCGAGTGATTTTTCGTACACGGAGGGTCGCTTGGAAGCCGGTCGTAGGTATTGAATAGTTCTTGAAACGGAGCTTTGGCCGAGTGGCTGAAGGCGCTCGCTTGGAAAGCGAGTTTACCCTTTAAAAGGTAACGTGAGTTCGAATCTCACAGGCTCCGCCAAATTTTTGTGTAACAAAAATTTCCTCTAATTTCCAATTTCAAATTTCCAGCGCAGCCGAAGGCGAGCTTGACATCCTCGTGCACAAAAATTTAGTAACTAGAAATTGGAAATTGGAAATTGGAAATTGGAAATTCGAAATTAGAGGTTTTTTAGATCTTAGATCCGGTATTCAGAGGTCCTGTCGCGCCTATGGTATTTGGGTTTGAATTCGATTCGGTGCTTGATTTGCAGCCTCTTCTATTCATGAAATTTTCATTTGAAAACCTTGAAGTCTATAAGCTTTCCATAAAATGGGTCGAAGTTACTGAATCTATTCTTGATCGAAATCCTAAAATCAGTCGATCGTTGGGTGACCAGCTTTCTCGTGCGGCACTCTCCATCCCGCTCAATATAGCTGAAGGTAATGGACGCTGGCATGCAGGAGATAAACGTCAGTTTTTTTGGATTGCTCGTGGTTCAGTGTTTGAGTGTGTTCCAATTGTTGAAATTCTAAAAATAAAATCCATCATCTCAAGCGATGAATGTGAATTACTTCGTGGACAACTCGAAGTGCTCGGAAAAATGCTGACTCGCCTTATTCAGGCGCATGAGGACAAGTGACGCGCTAGCAAATTGCCTAAAAACTAGTGCTCCCACAGTTGGCAGCAGTTTGTTTCCATGTCCTATTGCCAGCTAAAAATATTTAATGTGCAATCGACTCCATGGAAACAACATCAATTGCAATTCTTGAGAGCGAATATAAAAAGAGAAAAACAAAAAATGCCAGCTATTCACTTAGGGCTTTTGCCAAACTTTTAGGGACTTCCTCGGGACGGCTTTCTCAGTATTTTAGTGGAAAACGCAAAATTACTCCCCAGGCAGCCGAAAAAATGGCGTCGTCCTTAAATCTATCACCCTCAGAGAAAAATAGATTTATGCGAGACACCGTTTTGTCAAATGGAAGGTCGTCTCATCTTAATTTTATAGAAAACCCAAAAAAATTAGAACTTGATCAGTTCGAAGTCATCGCGGATCCTTTACATTTCGAACTTTTAAGTCTCATAGAAACCGAAAATTTTTCATCAGAGGTTTCTTGGATTTCCAGAAGGCTGTCCAAAAACCCCATCGAAATTCGATCTGCATTGAACCGTTTAAAGAGGTTAAATCTCATCAAAATCGAAGATTCTAAAATCTCACTTATTAATAGTGAGGGCGTTGCAGGTCCGTCCGATGTTGGTTCGGGAGCCATTCGAAAAGCTCATAACAAAAATTTGAGACATGCCATTGCTTGTCTTGAAGAAACAACAGTTGATGAGCGTGATTACTCGACAATGACATTAGCAATTGATCCTGAGCGACTTGAAACTGCCAAAGAAATGATCCGTGTTTTTCGACGTACTCTTTGCGGATATTTGGAAAATGGAAACAAAAAAGAAGTTTATAGGCTCAATGTAAATCTTGTCCCAGTAACGAAAAGGAGTTCGAAATGAAGTTTTTTATAATGGCATGTCTGTGTTTTATGATTGGCCTTGTGGCC
>JBFWYS010000539.1:0-2831 GCA_050186175.1 Pseudobdellovibrionaceae bacterium | reverse complement strand
AGAGTAAACGCTGGGTATAACAGGGGCGTATTTTCAACTCAATCCTATTCTCACAAAGGGACCCTCGAATGAGACGAAAAAAGCCAATTGGAACTCTGCGCAATGATGCCTACTGGATGGGGTTGGCCCTCAAAGAGGCTCACAAGGCAAAAAAGAAGGCGGAAGTTCCAATTGGAGCGGTAGTTATTCATGAGGGAAGGGTCATTGCGAGGGCTCATAATTTGCGAGAGACCACACAAGATCCATTTGGTCATGCGGAATTTCGTGCACTCGAAAAAGCCTCAAAAAAATTAGGTCGATGGCGTTTAGAAAATTGCTCTCTGTATGTGACGCTCGAACCTTGTGTTATGTGTGCAGGCGCCTGTGTTCTCTCGCGAGTCTCAAAAGTTTTTTATGGTGCACATGATCCAAAGGCTGGAGCGGCCCACTCATTGTATCACATTCTATCTGACACTCGTCTGAATCATCGCCCTCAACTAAAGTCGGGCCTTCTTGCAGATGAATGTAGCCAACTTTTAACGACTTTCTTTAAAGAACTTCGAATCGAAAAAAAGACAAAAAATAATAATTGATTAGTGCAGAGCTGCGGCCTCACAATTTCCTATAGGAATTTTTTATGGAACGGAACAACCTTGTTGAACTTGAAATTATTTTGAAAGACATGATCTCTCGTCCATCTTCGCGACGGACTTTTTTAGCTGCTGTGCCGCTGTTACTTTCAGCTTGTCAGTCGGCTCCACAGACTCGGTACCGCGAAGGTTCAAATGAGGGACAAGATATTGCTCTGACTCCGGCGGATGAAAAAAAGATGACGGCCGAGGTTTTGCCTCAAATGAAAAAAGACTATCCGGCTATTCAAAATCCTGAGCTGCAATCTTACCTATCAAACTTAGGCCACAAGATCACTCGCGCGAATAATCTTGAAGACCATCCTTACAACTATTCTTTTACTCTAGTGAGCGCTGGTTTTGTAAACGCGTTTGCACTTCCAGCAGGAACAGTTTTTGTAACGGCTCCTCTTGTGGCAATGGCAGAGACTGAAGCCGAACTCGCTGGAGTTGTTGGTCATGAAATTGGTCACGTGCAAGCTCGTCACTCAGCGGAGCGAATGGAAGCTGCACAAAAAGCGCAAAGTAAAAGTTGGTTGTATGCTGTTGGCGGAGGCCTTTTAGGGGCAGCAGCTGGATACGGCGTCGGGAAACTTCTCTGTGCGAAAAACGATAATGCGTGTTTGAGAAAGGCCGCTGAGCTGGGTGGCGCCGCTGGTGTGGGTGGCGGTTTGCTTGTTCAGAAATACGCGTTTATGGCGAATTCGCGCGAAGATGAGATGGAAGCTGATCGAGTTGGATTTAAAACCTCGGTGGCGGCTGGATACAATCCTCAGTATGTGGGTCAGTTTTATAATAAGTTGCAAAAGATGGAGGAGAACTCTAAAGGTGGAGGCGGCGGAATGCTCTCAAAACTTTCAGATGCGATGAGCACGCATCCACCATCTAAAGAAAGAGTTCAGCAGATGAACCAGATGGTTGCACAAGCGCCAGTCAAAGGAGAAACGTCGTCGACGGCTTTTGATCGCGTGAGAAAATTGTGTGCGCAAATTCCTCCACCAGAGAAAAAGGGGTAATGAATGTTTAAAAAAATTTCGCTCTTCTTTTTATTGAGTTTTCTTGTTGCCTGCATGAGTCCGGAAAAAGAAATCGTCGGTGGTGGCGGCGGCAAGAAGCCACCGACTCCTCCTGTTGAAGACACAGATCCACTTGAGAAAGTGACCGTCGTCCCTGCATTTGCAAATAGTTTTGCAACTAAGTCTATCGCTCTTCCAAGAATTGCAGCCAAGTTCGTTGATATTAACTGCGAAGATGTTTGCGAATTAAAGGCCAATGTTAAAACTGGAAGTTGGTATAACTTAGAAACTTTTATTTTAACTCGCGACTTGTGGACTGCTTTAGAAAATGAATTTAAGACGGATGACAAGAAAGCGCGCATTTCCTATCTTGAAGTCGAGGGAAAAAAGGTCATTGTCTACTTCGACAGCGAGAACATGTTTTTTGACAATTACTCAAAAGCAAAAGGGTATGCTTCAGGCTTTTGGAAAGTTGTTGGTGATCCAATACAAGATCCTGAGACAAAAGATGTTCTTTTCGAAATTGCGAATTCAAAAGGTGAAAATAAAAAAACTTGGAAAATTCCTGAGAGCGTTGCAACTAAAATTGTTGCGCTTGATAAGGATTTCGCTTCAGGCAAAAGTGAATTTGTAATTCTTATTTCTGATTCGAAAGTGGTGGGATTGTTAATTAATAAGGTCTCTATAACTTTATTAAGAACGGAGTAAGATTTTAGGTGCAAAGTCCAACGAAAACACTTCATCAAAAAATCAATATCCTTATTCGCTGGCTGCAAAAGTATACCAATCGCTGGTGGTATGCTCCGTTGATAGCGTTACTCGCACTGATTGATCACTTCGTAATTATTATTCCAACTGACGGCCTCTTGGTTTCTAGTGTAATGTTAAACCCAAAACGCTGGATCGCAAATTCTCTGATTGTAACTTTAGGCTCTTCAATCGGCGCATTGATGTTGGCCGCTTTGATTCAATTTTACGGAATGGATTTTCTTTTGATGATCCTTCCATCCATTCAACAAAGCACGATCTGGAGTTGGACAGAACATTTTATGGACGATTACGGACTTATAGTCGTCTTCTGCATCGCTCTTAGTCCGATCATGCAACATCCAGCCATCGCTCTTGCAGCTTTGGCTGGAAGCAGCTTGCAATCTATTTTCGTAGTAGTTTTTCTGGGACGAATTATTAAATACACCGCTTTAGATCG
>JBFWYS010000538.1:0-2832 GCA_050186175.1 Pseudobdellovibrionaceae bacterium | reverse complement strand
CCCTCGTTCTTGCCCGCCTGAAAAAACGCATCAAATATTTTTGTTAGAGCCTCAGAAGTCATTCCCTGGCCGTTGTCTACAACGTGAATTTCTTGACGGCTGTCCTGAACCTGAGCAGAGAGGCGGATTTCAGGTGGGCGATCTTTATGCCGGTATTTAATGGAGTTCCCGATTAAATTTTGAAGAAGTTCCATCAGCTGAAAACGCCGTCCGTAAAAATAGACAGGCCACTCCGCGACCGTAATATCTGCATGAGTTTCTTTCAGCTTAAAAGCTAGATTTTCAAGAACATCATTGAGAAGATCTTGAGCTGGAATCGGCACGATCAACTCATGATTGCCTTGCACCTTTGAATACTTCATTACTTCATCCATAAAATGCAGAACGCGAGTTCCCGTTCTTTCAACCTTTTCTAAAAACTGAGTTGTAATTGGCTCGCCTGCTAAAGCTTGCTCTTTTACCAAAGAACTAAACCCAACCATGGAGTTAAGAGAGTCCTTAATATCGTGAGCAAGAACAGCCTTTTGTTCTTCGAGGTGCAAAATCTGTCTCTTTAACTGGTTCTCGATATTTTTTCTCTCGAAAGCCATGTTGATAATATGAGCCAAATCGTCGTCGCCGATACGTTGGCGCACGACCCAATCCTGTGCTCCCATTTGGACGGCCTGCCGAGCCAGCTCTGGAGAATCCATATGGGTGACAACGATCACGGGTTGAGTTGTGAAGTAACTAAGTGTGCATGATAAATGTGGAAGGGCCTCTTTACCGGAATGCGAAAAATTGAGAATCACAAGATCAATAACCGCAGGGTCAATTCCCGTTTGCATCCAGTCTTGAACCAGCGGAAGAACTTGTAAGTTTCCAATCTCCAAATTCGGAGCAGTCAAAAGTTTCTTCTCGAGAGATTTTCTTTCGAAATGTGATTCTCCAAGGACGAGAATCGAGAGATCTCTTTTTTTACGTGTGGCTAACAGTCGGCTCATGTTTTTATTATAAGGGAGGCGTACAGCGTTAAGAGAGAAAGAAGCTTTTTTAGTCTCAAACAAGAACAGTGTTTTCGAAACTACACATCGAGCTTCGTGTCCTAGAGGCCTCTATAAATCTCAAGATTGGCATTTACCATCGATTCTGGGGAAAACTCTGTGGAGACTTTAAGTTTGGCGTTGTGACTCATTATGAGACGGCTTTGTGGATTCAGAATGAGTTTCTCAAGAGCCTTTGCAAGCTGCTCTGGATTTTCTCTTTCGATCAAAAGACCTGACATTTCGTTGTCGATGATTTCAGGAATTCCACCGACTTTACTTCCGACCAGTGCACAGCCTGCTGAAGCTCCATCTAGCAAAATAGTTCCCAGTCCCTCCCATCGAGAAGGAACTGCTAAGATATCAAGCCCGAGTAGGAAAGAATGTACATCCTGAATAAAACCTAAAAAAGTAATGTGACTCTCTAAATCTAAAGCCTTGACTTGTTGATGCAAGCCTTCTTCGAGTTTTCCTGAGCCTGCAATAAAGACATGAAATTTTAATTTTCTTGTTTTTAGAATTTTAACTGCGTCAATCAAGGTCTCGTAACCTTTTTGTGGAGAAAGGGCCGATGCATTTCCAATGAGGACGGTATTCGCATCCAATGAATGAGTTTTTCGCAGTTGAGTTTGAGCTTCCTCTTTTGAAATAGAAAATTCGGTTAAAGAATAGGCACTGCGAGCGATTTTAAGTTTCTCTTCAGAAATTCCATACTCTTTCAAAATTCCTGCAATTGCTTTGGAAATGGCAATGTAAGCCTGAACTCGATTTGAAAAGTATTTTCTTTTTGTAAAGAAGGAAGACTTAGGAACATTATCGACCCTTCTATGAACCACAAGTTTAACTAAAGGCAAAAAAACAAGTGCTTTAAGTGCAAGTGAATGAGCCCCAGCAGAGTGAGCATCTATAATCTGAATATTTTGTTTTTTGCAAACCTGAACCAGCTTAAAAATATTTCGAAAATCCAATGGAGATGAGGAGGCTAAAGAAAAAAGTTCACAATTCCACTTTCTGTCTAAAACGGCAACGCTCCCGCCGGGAGCAACTCCACATAGATATTCAACTTTAGACCGGAGCCCATCGATGAGTAAGCGGATCTGATTTTCTCCGCCTCTCCAGGATTTTTCGGTGTTTAAATGCAATACTCTAAGAGATGGGCCCATCTCTTAGAGTATGTCCTTGAATTGATTCTTAGGTCAAAGCCGAACTGAGCCTGTGGTCTGGAACTTCGGTTATTTGATGAGGCTCAGGGAGATCAACTCCCAGAGCTTCGCGCAAAACGTCTTCGATCTTTTCAACAAAAACAAAAGTAAGATCCTTTCGAACTTCTTCTGGAACTTCCTTTAGATCACGCTCGTTCTTTTTAGAGAGAATGACGTTCTTAATTCCAGCTCTATGGGCGGCAATCACTTTTTCTTTAATACCACCCACAGGGGTCACGGCGCCACGAAGGGTGATCTCACCCGTCATCGCGAGTTTCGGGTCTGCTTTTCGATTCAAAATCACACTGGCGATGGTAGTCAGCATTGTCACTCCTGCAGAAGGACCATCTTTAGGAATAGCCCCAGCAGGAACGTGAATATGAATATCATTTTTGTCATACGAAAAGTTCGTAGCAAGCGCCCCCAGTCGAGACCGAGCCAAACTCAAGGCTATTTGCGCCGATTCTTTCATGACTTCACCTAATTGCCCTGTTAGGGTCAATTTGCCGGTGCCGGGCATCGCACTTCCTTCGATGAACAAAATATCTCCACCAAGTGGAGTCCAAGCGAGCCCCGTTACAACCCCCGGGGGATGAGACAACTCAACC
>JBFWYS010000537.1:0-2834 GCA_050186175.1 Pseudobdellovibrionaceae bacterium | reverse complement strand
AGATCTAGATTCAGTCCGTGAAAAGTCATTTTACGAAACACTTATTACAGAGCAGAGACATTCTGACTGTGAAATGCTCGCTCAAAATTATTTCCCGTTCTTTTTGATTCCAGAGCTGTCTGCAAATACTCTAAAAACCGTATTAAACACAATGCAGATCATTGAAAGAACTGAAGTGCTCTTAACCTTGGAAGAAAGTGCAAAACAAAAAATTGTAGCTTGTTACGGCGATTCTGGAAAGTTGAAAGAACTTTTGGACCTTCAGCTAGAGCAAATGTCAGTTGATTTTGAGGTTAAGAAAAAAATCGAAACACATAAATTAGCTTTGCAGAAAAAGCTCTTGGTTCGAGTCAGGCAATACTTACAGTCTGCTCCAAGCGGAAAGAGCGAAATTGAATCAACGGTCGAAAAATGGCTCCAGCGTTCTTCTGCGGGAGGCAACAATGCAGCTGCCTAACTTAATTTTCAGCGCCGTAATCCTGTTTGGTTCTTCGATAGCGATGGCCTTTGAAAAAGAAGTCATTGCGAGAACGGGTGTGATTGTTGGTGCTTACGAAACCAAAGTAAATAAGGGCACTTTTAGCGCGCCAACAGTTTTCGAAGGGGAGTTCCAATTTATTGCGGACCCAAAAATGGCTTGGTCTTTTCGCGGAACACTGGCGATGGACACAGGAAATTCTCGAAGTCGTTATCTTTACGCGGGGGCGGGACAGAGATATTTTTTTGGAGCAGCCGCAAACCCAGTAGAGTCTACATACGGCGGGGATTTTATTTCGATTAAACCTAAGCACCAATTTTATGGTGGATGGGATGCAGGCGTAGGACAGGTCTTGATCGTAGAGTTTGGAGATTTGATCGGAACTTATGCCACATGTGTGGAAATGGGTATGGTGGCTGGATACAAATACCGTTGGGATAAGCAGTTCTCAATGGAAGCATCATTTGGTTACAACTATGGATTGAGTATTATTACGATTAGCGCCGCAACTCAAGTCATTCGCGGATTGTTTGGCTTTACTTATTTGTTTTGAGGATTTGATATGCATATAGCAACAGTGTTTTCATTTTTACTCGCGATTTCAGTGGTGGTTATCGGTGCGATAACGTCCACCAAAAATCCTTTGATTTACATGAATGCTCACGCGGCTCTTGTGGTTCTCGGTGGAACTTTTTCTGCGGCGGCCATCTCTTTTGGTTTAGGTCGTTTAGTTTCTTTGGTGAGAATTTTTCTGCAACGGGTTTTAGGAAGTCAGAGAGATTATAATCCTAAGGCTATCATCGAAGAGATGATGCTTCTTGCTGAGTCTTATCGAACGAGTTCGGGCCAATTGCCAAACTTGATCGAAACGATCAAGGATCCTTTTCTCAAAGAGGGGATGAGTGCTTTGATGGATCAGGTTTTGCAAAATGAAGAGCTTACAAGAATTATGCAGACTCGGGCGTTGTCAATTTACAATCGATACCATGAGGACGCGATTAAGTTTAAGGCCCTCGCGAAGTTTCCACCAGCCTTCGGATTAATGGGTGCCGTGATGGGAATGATCGGAATTATGAACGAGCTTGGAAACACCGGCGGTGGTTCCGTGGTTGGACCGAGTTTAGCATTAGCCCTTATCGGCACACTTTACGGTGTGACCCTCGCCAACTTTGTGATTCTTCCCGTCGCCGAAAATTTGCTCGATAGTGCACGCGAAGTAAAAACGAAGAACCTAATGATCACTGAAGGGGTCAGTCTGATCATGCAAAAGAAAAATCCAATTCTTCTGGCGGAAGAGCTGAACTCATTTCTTTTGGCTAAAGAAAGAATTGACTGGAAGCAGATGTATTCAAGAGCAAAAACAGCGGCCTAAAATCCGGAGTCAGTTGTGGAAAATAATGATTACAACAACAGAATCCGTCTTCTAGAGTCCTCCGAAGGCCCAGGTGAGGAAGAAGACACCATTTGGCTTTTATCTTACGCCGATTTGATGACTCTTTTATTTACATTCTTCGTAGTTTTGTACTCCTTGGCAATACAAGATAGCAGCCGAGAAGTCGTAAAATCTCTTAGCGGATTTTTTGGAGGCGCTCCCACGGGGAAGTATGAGTTTCCGAGCGAAGCTCTTAAAAGTGAAATTCTCATCAAATCTCAGGCGGCGGAGGGAATTTATGGCCTCGAAACGCAAGTTACGACAGAAGGATTAGAAATTACATTCGGCACGACCGTTCTTTTTGATTCTGGAAGTGCGGAATTGCGTTCTGAACTCGAGACTTCCTTCAAAGGCCTGATTGCCATTCTAAAAGAAAAAGTTCCTGAAAGTCTAATTCGTGTTGAGGGTCACACGGACGACATGGCAATCGGGCAATCTGCGTTTAAGTCGAACTGGGAACTGAGTGGCGCGCGAGCTGCGACAATTATTAGAAGATTTGAAGAAAGTGGGTTTTTAGGTAAACAACTAACGGCAGTCGGATTTGGTTCGTCTAGACCTCGACAGCCCAATCGAAGTCCAGCAGGAGAACCCATAGCTGCAAATCAGGCGATCAATCGTAGGGTCGTTATCACAGTGATCGATCCTCGCTCTAAAGTCTCGCACGACAAAAGTACTCGTTAAAATTCGTTATCTTGAGTTGGTTCCGAGCCTGTGCTGTCATAGAGGTATATCTCGGAGGGCTTATGAGATTTTCTTTTTTGATTTCGATTCTTCTATTTTCTAATTCCATTTTTGCAAACACAGTTGATTCCGGAAATGAAGAGGGAGTGGCAGTAAACTTGAAATGTGTCACAGAAATGCCAACGACGTCTTACTTGGCTTCAACCGAAGGAGAGAAGGTCAATGTAACCATGATCCATCATA
>JBFWYS010000536.1:0-2858 GCA_050186175.1 Pseudobdellovibrionaceae bacterium | reverse complement strand
TCCTTTTTTAAAAGGAGCTAGCAACGAAATGATCGAAGACTTGATGAATGAACTTGAACCACGAATTTTTGTTCCCGGAGAAAAAATATTCAAAGTCGACGAGCCCGGAGATGCTCTTTACTTTATTCACTCTGGGTCTGTCGAAATTCAAAACCGCGACCGTCTTGCTCTTGCCCAGTTAGGAGATGGTGCATTTTTTGGAGAAATGGCCCTTCTGAACGATCGTCCTCGCAGCGCAACTGCGCAGGCAACAAGCTATTGCGATGTTTTTTTACTTCATCGAGAGTCTTTTGACCGCGTCACGAAGGCCTATCCTGAATTTAAACAGCATCTAGAGGAAATTGTTCAAAAGCGAGTTTCTTAAAAGCCGAGCTCGAACCAGCTATTTGGGTAAAATATTATAGTTCCTGAACTTTCCCCGTGATTTCTTAGTAAATCTAGGTAAAAAGGAGTCTCAATTCTTAGGGGGACTCTGTGACTGTAGCTAAAAATTTGTTCTTAGCGCTATCTGCTGTTTTTATTTTAGCCGCTTGCTCCGAAAAAAAAGAAAAAAAAGAAACGGTCAACCCGGGGCTCCCGAAAATCACACGCCCTACAAAAGCTACGTACATGAATGGAAAACAATTTTGCGCAAAATATCATGAAATCACGTCGAAAGAGTTCGGAATCTACGTTGAAGTCCCTATGGACTATCAAAATCCAGAAAAGGGTGCGACTGAAATTTATGCGTATACGATGGCTACTTTTGATCCAACAAAGCCTTCGGTTGTTAGTATTGACGGCGGCCCTGGCGGCAACTCTCATGGTTACTCTGAACCGTTCGATCCCGAGTACAATCTAATTTACTTTGATCAAAGAGGACTTGGTTGCTCATCTCCTAAGACCTACTCTCTCTATTTGGATTCAAGTCTTTATTCGACAGACAATACCGTGCGAGATATGGATAAAATCCGTCAAGCTTACGGCATCAATGAATGGTCTGTCTTCGGAATCAGTTACGGCACTGTCCCAGCTACAATTTATGCATCGACCTTTCCAGACAATGTACGCTCAGTGGTTCTCGAAGGCACTTTGGGTCCTTACCAGCAAATGCACAATCGCGCTTTTAAAGCTGAGAAGTACAATCTGGTCATCGCAGATTTTAATGAAGCTCGTCTCAAGACTTTCGAAACACTTCTAAAAGACGGCGGTATTGAAAGCGAGATCATTTGGACTCTTTTAAATCGCGCGCTCTTTATCGATATTGGCTTCAGAAGGGCCAAGAGGGATATCGAGTCCATAATCCTGGAGGACGGATCCGTTGATGAGGTACGAGTTCAAGAGTTCGCAGAACATTTTGCGTCGAAAGATGAGAGGCCTCTTCAAGCTCCCGGGAACGTCGATGAAACTGTGTACTTAAGTATTGCTTGCAAAAACTTGCAATTCCCAAAAATTCAGGGACAACAAATTGTTTATAGTTTTAAAATGCAGAAATTTGCTGTTGCAAAGGCCAGCGAAAGAGAAGCTGAGAGACTGTGTAAAGACGATGTTGGCGTAAAACAATTGCAGCAGAAACCTTATCAGCTAAGTGACTACCCGATTGTAAAACCTATTTACTATTTCCAGGGGTCTCATGACGGAGCTACAAATACTCGCGGTTCGATCGAACATTGGAAAGCAGTTCCAAAAGGACTTTCTTATTTTATGTTGGCCGCAAAGGGAGGACACACTCCCAATAGTGAGAGAATGCAGAAAACAGGAGTGCAAAAAGACATCTTCAAACTCGGTATTTTTGCAAAACCAGTAACTCAGGCGGACTTGGACCTCGTAAATGCGGTCATAGATCCGATTGAGAGATGGAAACTCTATACGAACCCACATCTTCAGTTTTCAGAGCTTGAAGAAGAAATGAGCGGAATTCGCATTTGGTCTCTTGCTCAATAAAATTGTGATTTAATCGGCTTGCATTTCTAGTTTTACATCGTTACGATTTTTTTATGGGATATCCAAAAATCGGCAAGGCCAGAATGGAAGCTTTTAGCGATGGTGTCTTGGCGATCATTATCACCATCATGGTTCTTGAACTTAAGGTGCCTCATGAAGATAGCTTTGAGGCCCTTCAAAAACTGATTCCCGTTTTTCTAAGTTATGTTTTGAGCTTTGTTTATCTCGGAATTTATTGGAACAATCACCACCATATGCTTCACACGGTCAAAGCTGTGTCGGGCTTTATCTTGTGGGCAAACCTCCATCTTCTCTTTTGGCTCTCACTGATTCCTTTTTCTACAGGTTGGATGGGGGAGAATCATTTTGCTGAACTTCCGACACAAGTTTATGGCGTTGTACTTTTGATGTGCTCAATCGCCTACTGGCTTCTACAAACTGCAATTATTACTTCTCATGGCGACACCGACGTACTTAAACATGCGATTGGTTCTGACTGGAAGGGAAAAGTTTCGCCAGTGCTCTACATTCTGGCGATCGTTGTGGCAGTTCTCTCCCCGTGGATTTCTATTGCATTGTATGCCGGCGTCGCTCTCATGTGGATAATTCCAGATCCACGAATTGAAAAAATGTACCATACATAAAATCTCCTTCTGAAAATCGAAATTTAGGCGCTTCCTGGAATCTTTCTAATTTTAGTGGGTAAAGTGTGGAAAACTTTGGTTTCACTAACGCGCGGAACGAAGTTTGTGGAGGTAATTAGGAACTGTGTCCGCTTGTTAACTTCTGATTTTTTCAAAATCAGAAGTCTCGAGTTTGGCCATTTTTATCCAGCGCATTGATGGGATTTTTCGGTTGTGAGCATCCTCAGATCAAATTCCTGTAAGGTTTCTAGGTTTTCATTTATTTCTTTGCGTATAAGAGCCAGAAGATCT
>JBFWYS010000535.1:0-2863 GCA_050186175.1 Pseudobdellovibrionaceae bacterium | reverse complement strand
ACTTGCTTTAAAGTTGCGGCATGGACTTGGACGATTTTCATAAATTTGGCAGCCAACCCATTTTCCAACGTGACCTTCGAGGGCCACACAACGTGCGCAGTTTTGATTTTTATACTTCATCGCGAGAACTCCGGGTGAAACTTTACATGTCAGTTCAACAGGAACGGCAAAACTATTCTCGGATGTTTCGCGAGATTCAAAAGAAACTTTAAAAACCGTGCAACAGGCCCCACACTTCTGGCAAGGATGAATTGAAGCACTCATGAGTTAAGTATTTAGCTCAACCCTACAAGGGTCAAATCGGCGCGCTCAAGACTATCCGCAACTAGACCTTTTTCAACATAAAGAGCCACCACTCACTTAGTGCAGTCTTTGCACGGATCTACATCCAGACTGATCACAGTTCCATCCGCAATCGAAACTTTTAAAACTACAGGATCAACAGCCTTTCCCTCTAACCACACAGAATATTGAGCTGACGAATGGTTTTCACTTTTTTTAAAGTTCTTTTCAGAAAGAACTCGTACCTTTCGAGACGTGGTCTTCCAGTTCACCTCAAAAAAATCCCGCGCCACATTTTTAGCGTGCCCAGCAAAACTAAGATTCTGAACTTCGATATCGTCAATCTTACCCGTTTTTGCAAAAGCAACTGAAGGAATGAGAAGAAGAGAGATTAAAAAGTGTCGCATCATGCTGCCATCCTATTTTACGAACGCAAACGCATATCCACCTAATATGATGCGACTCCAAAAATGCTCTGTAAATCAGAGATTAAAGACTAAAAGTGTCATTTTTTAAAAACACCATATTCAGAATATTTTTGACCTGGTACACTTCTGCTCATGAAAACATTTTTTATTTTCTTGTTTTTATTCTTAACGATTCCAGCTTTAGCAACCGAACCAACAGTTATCCTGGATGTCCGAACCGAGAAGGAATACAAAGAAGTTCATATTCCCGAAGTGCTCAACATCGATTTTTATCAAGCCGACTTTAAGAATAAAATTGAAAAACTCGACAAAGCCCACTCTTACCGAGTGTATTGCCGTAGCGGCAATCGGTCTGGAAAAACTGTTTCCCTGATGAAATCGATGGGCTTCACTAAACTCGAAAACCTCGGAAGTCTTAAAGAGGCTGGCGAGAAACTGAATACCAAATGCCAGGACGAGGGGGGCAATAGCATCGAATGTTAGTGGCTCCACTGCCTCAGTTTATAAAGCATTACCAAATCTTCATTTCATTTTCATCTAGGTGAAAATCGTAAATTGTACCTGACTTTCGAGGCTCCTCTTCTTACATCCTAGCGCAGGAGATCCATGAAAACTTTCATTCTCATTTCCATTGTATTCCTTGCGAGTTTTTCCAGTGCTTGCCCACTCGGAAAAAATGAATCTCATCTTACCGTGCAAAGGGTGATGAGAAATTTGGGACGTTTTACTCTTCATGCAGAGTCGGTCACACTCAAAGGCATCAATCCTCATGATACAGTCCAAGATAGCGAGCTTCAGAAAGCAATTGATGACCTCGATATCGCCATGAGCTGCCTTCAAGCCGTTATCCAAAATCCAAAGGGAGATTTGCTACCCTCTCACTCACAAACTTTTAAGGGACAAGGACTTGAAGATTACATCCATCTTTATATCGCTTTGATGCGCGAATTTAAGATCGTCCTCTTTGATTTTCAAAAAATGCTAAAGGCCATTCTTTTGACAACTGGCCAAAGAAACTTCGATATCCCTCGAAATCACATGCTCGTGATCGACGAGTACGTCACCCGCGCTCACCAGGCCATGTCAGGATTCTAAACTCGCCAATAAGTTCGTCGTCTCAAGTTGAGATCACCTTTTTCCCTTCATCTCGACCGCAGTCGAGCCGATAAATGAACTAGGTAAACATCAGGGGGAGTATGAGCCGACCAGCTTACGCACGTGTATTTTTGATTTTCGTTTTTGCAGTTTCGACTCTTTTATTTCAAAACTGCTCAAAATCGAATTTTTCGAAAGACTCTTCGTCTGATAACTCAAATAATCAAAATGGTGCCGCTCCCTCTTCGGTAGACTCTCTCGGTCCCAAAGCCTTACTCAATGATCAAGTTATTAAAGTTCAGCTTTCGGTACCTAAGGATTTTTCAGTTGCTGATATTGCATCGGCTAATAATATCACTCTTGTTGGCCTCGACCTTATAGATGTAAGGGGAAACGTGATTACGTCTACTCAAACAGGAACAGCGTCAATTCAACAGACATCAAACGACCATTTTCAATTCGTAACTCAGTCCATAGATCCTACGACATTAAAGTTTCAAGCGACCGACAGTAACAACAACCCAATTATCTTTCAAATCCGCTTCGAAACAATGAGCGACTTTCTCAAGTGGCGTCCCACTCTAGCTGTTCGCAATCCACGATGTCTTGTCTGCCATGCCAATATTCACGGCAATATGATTACGGACTTCAATGCCAACGGATCGGAAGTCGTCTTATCAAGCTCTGACTTCGCTTTGCTTCAGGACGGACAAAGACAATATGGGGCTTACTCCGGCTTTCTCTCTACATTTATCAGCGGAACTATTTTCACAAAGAAAGCAAATCTTTCTCCAGATTCCATTCTTCTCGCTCAACACACGATCACAGAAGCAAAAAAGAATATGGAGCACACATTTACAACGGCCGAAGGAAATCCACAAAATTTTACGGGAGCCATGTTAAAGCCCATGGCAGCATCAGATGTTCTGACTGTTGCACAAAATCTAAAAGCTATCATGCAGAGAACATCGTCCTATTTAACCTATATAAATGCTTTTCCTTCTTAAGAAAAAAATATCGCGAGCCCAAGTCTGGTCGTAACACCCGATGAATAGCTT
>JBFWYS010000534.1:0-2869 GCA_050186175.1 Pseudobdellovibrionaceae bacterium | reverse complement strand
AAGAAAGGTTCGCCCGACACAGTGATTACGGATACTTCCATGTTCGAAGGGAATTCCACTCGCGGCGCTATATCCAAGGGCTGCCGGCACTCCGCTATCTGGGACCGGCACAATGACGTCAGCTTCAACTCCGGTTTCTTTAGCCAGCTCGCGACCTAGCGCTTTTCTCGCTTCGTAAACACTTTTTCCGAAAACCAAGGAATCGGGTCGAGCAAAATACACATGTTCAAAAATACATCGCGCCTGTCGAGGTTTTACTTCGGCGAATTTCTGCGAGTACTCCCCTTTTGAATCCACCCAGAAAATTTCCCCAGGCTCAATTTCACGATCAAAGGTGGCACCGATCAAATCGAAGGCACAGGTTTCAGAGGCAATCACAACACTCTTTTGTCCATTTGCGTTTGTCAGATAGCCTTTTACGAGCGGACGAAATCCCCATGGGTCACGCATCGCAATCAATCGATCGTGTGTGAGGATTGCCATACTGTAGGCGCCTTCGAGCTCCTCAGAACTATCGGTCAGAGCCGTAATAATATTTTTTGATGGATGCTTTGATAAAAGATGCAAAACACACTCGGTGTCGTTCGTTCCGCTGAAAATAGCGCCGGATTCCTTGAGTTTATTTCGCAGTATCTCCGAGTTTACAAAATTTCCGTTGTGGGCCACGGCCACAGGGCCATTTAAAAGTTGCGCCGTGAGGGGTTGCGCATTTGTGAGAAGATTATTTCCAGTCGTTGAGTACCGAACATGCCCAACAGCTGCACTCCCCTTAAGGCGCAATAAATCGTCTTCTTTAAAAACATCTCCAACGAGACCGAGACCTTTGTGATGAATGTGTTCACCTTCATGAAGTGACACCACTCCGGCAGATTCTTGGCCGCGGTGTTGTTGAGCATAAAGACCTAAGTAAGTCAGTCTTGCGGCTTCTTCATGATTCCAAATCCCGAAAACACCACATTCCTCACGCCAAGTTTTCAAAGTGTGTCCTCCAAGAATTTTCTGTCCACTGTTTGATTTCACTGATTTTTACTTCGCAGCCTGCAAATTGTAACACGTCCGAGCATGTTGTTCCAATTTTCCAAAGTTCTGCATTGGTTAAATTAAATTGTGTCTTTAATTTTTCAAACTTAGTTGTAAACGTTTTTGCTTCATCCGAATCACAAGCTATGACGACTTCGTAAAGATTTTCTTGAAAAAGATCTTCATCCCACACTGGAGACTTTGTTCCCTCCGAAGAAAATCCAACTCCGTCTCCCGTAAATTTTGCCAGCGTAACCGCAAGCCCACCGCTTCCGACCACACGGCTCGAGCGAACGCCGTTTACTTCACTGAGCCGCTGAATCATTTTACAAAAAGCTCCGCTCGGCTCCGGTTTCAATTCTCCTGTCATATGAGGAGTTCCATCCGTCATCTCATGAAGCTGCCCTGAAATCTCTGCTTGAGAAAAACGAATTAAGTAGACCGAATCGCCAATCTCTTCAAAATAATCACTTGGAATATCATCCACATGAGGACGAAGACCAATCACTCCCGTAGCAGGAGTCGATGTTATGTTCTGCCCCAGAGTCTCATTATAAAAACTGACGTTGCCCGAAACGATCGGCGCCTCGAGAACGCGCGCCATTTCACTTAAGCCTTCAATCGAGGCCACAAACTCGCTCATGATTTCCGGTTTTTCAGGATTTCCGAAGTTGAGGCAGTCAGTAACTCCAACGGCTTCACAACCCTTTGCCGCCATTTGCAAACTTGGATAAAGAATCGCATCGTGCGCACCTGTCTTAGCATCAGTTCTCATCAAATGCGGACGGCATCCGACAACAATTGCCATTCCTCTTCCTGAATCAGGAAGTCGCAAAAGACCAATCGACTCAGCGTTTTCCATGACAGTTTTACCGCCAACACGGCCGTCGTACTGGCTATAAATCCATTTCCGATCGCCGCCTTGAGCCTGCGACAAATAATATTTGAGATTATCTTTGTTATTACCAGCAGGCCTTTTAAGAGAAAGAGATTCTTTTCTTTTCGGAAAATCCCATTCTCTGTAAGGGCGCTCGTAGCGAGGCGCATTTTCCACTAAAAGATCTGGATCGATCGTACAAATATTTTCGCCGCGCCAGAAAAGCTCAACATTTTTATCTTTAATAATTTCGCCGATCTTAGTGGCGTCGAGACCCCACTTTTCAAATACAGCTTTAAGCGCCGGAAATTTTTCCGGTTCACAAACTAGCAACATTCTCTCTTGGCTCTCTGAGAGAAGGATTTCTTCCGGACTCATCGAGCTATCGCGAAGCGGAACCAGACTCAAATCCATTCGCATTCCGACTCCGCCTTTTGAGGACATCTCAAAACTTGAACTGGTGAGACCCGCCGCACCCATATCTTGAATCGCCACAACAAGGTTCTGTGACATAACTTCGATACAAGATTCGATCAAAAGCTTTTCAAAATACGGATCCCCGATTTGCACATTTGGTTTTTTTGCTTCGTTGTTTGAATCAAAAGACTCACTGGCCATAGAAGCGCCGTGAACTCCGTCTTTTCCTGTCTTAGCACCGACGTACACAACCCAGTTCCCCGGGCCTTTTGCTTTTGAAAGTGCAATCGGATCATTTTTTCTAAAAAGTCCAACTGCCATCGCATTGACTAAAATATTTTTATTATAGGCTTTACTGAATTCAGTTCGCCCCGTAATCGTTGGAACTCCAACACAATTTCCGTATCCACCGATACCGCGAACAACACCGTTTACAAGTGAGCTCATGCGATCCGCTTTTGGATCTCCGAAACATAAGTAGTCAGCGAGAGCAATAGGACGCGCACCCATCGTAAATATATCACGAAGAATTCCACCAACACCTGTTGCGGCACC
>JBFWYS010000533.1:0-2880 GCA_050186175.1 Pseudobdellovibrionaceae bacterium | reverse complement strand
TAGTTCTATTCAAAAAGATTTATCATTGACTGATTTTCAGGGTGGACTTTTAGGAACAGTTTATGTAGTTCCTTATATTATTACTGCACCTATTTATGGATATATCGGTGACCAAAAGCCGCGAAATATTCTTCTCGCAATGGGGGCCGGTGTTTGGAGTGTCGCGACGTTCCTAAGCGGGCTCGCGACTTCGTTTTGGACTTTGGCGAGTTCTCGTTTTCTTTTAGGAATAGGAGAGTCTTCGTTTTCTTCCGTGTCGCCGGCTTACATCACGGATTTTTACCCGCCGGAAAGACATGGGCGAGTCATGGCTATTTTTTCTGCCGCTCTTCCGGTAGGGGCGGCTTTGGGATATGTTCTGGGTGGAGCTCTTAGCGGATCCATTGGTTGGAGAAATGCATTTTTTGTTGTCGGACTCCCTGGTCTTATAATGGCTTTTCTAATTTATCGTTTACCTGACGTTAAAAATTCCAATCGCGAAAGAGAGAAGTGGACTTTTGATTACATCATGACTCTTATTCGAGAACGTCCATTTTTTTGGACAGTTCTAGGTTACTGCGCCCAAACTTTTGTCCTTGGTGGTTTGGCCCACTGGATGCCCACTTATATGCAAAGAGTTCAAGGTTTCGACGAAATGAAAGCAAATATGGTTTTCGGAGGGATCGCTGTTGTTTCGGGGCTCCTAGGAACTTTGATTGGGGGGCGGTGGAGTGATGAGTGGGAAAGACGGAGCGGTAATGGTTATATGAAGCTTTGTGTTCTTTCGATGGCACTGTCTCTTCCGGCATTCGCGTTAACAATGATGACAAATAACTTTAATGTTTTTTTAGTAGGCTTGTTTTTGACCGAGTTTTGTTTCTTTCTTTCGACCTCTCCAATTAACGTCATGATCCTCTCATCAGTGCCCGAGAAGCTTCGCTCTTCGGCAATGGCTTTTTCGATTTTTGCGTGTCACTTTTTAGGCGATGCAATTTCAACTTCACTGATCGGAGCCGTTTCGGATAGTACAGGAAGCCTGATTACAGGTTTTTCAGTGTGTTATCCGGTCATTGTTCTCTGCGTTTTGTTATGGGCGATTCCTCTAGTCATAAGACCTCATCTGCGTCCATGGCCAGAGACTGCTTTTAAAATGCCTGATTTTCAGAGTCATCGTGGTTTTCATCGTGAGGGACTTCCCGAGAATAGTACGGCCTCTTTGGTGGAAGCGAGAAGACGGGGGGCAGAGATGGCGGAATTCGATGTTCGCCTTCGAAAAGATGGAGTCGTCGTTCTGGCTCATGATCCATTGACTGGTAAAGAAACAGAAAAATCTTTAACAGCTCTTCAGGAAGTTTTGGAAAGCCCGGATGTTCCAAAGTATTTGAATATCGAAATAAAAAGCACCACCATTTTTTCAAATGGAATCGAAAAAAAGGTCGCAGACTTAATTGTTTCGTGCAAAGCGGAAAAACGTGTTTTGGTCTCGAGTTTTAATTTTTTTGTTTTGAGAAGAATGGGAATTCTTTTGCCCGATTTGCCTTTGGCCTACCTGATTGAAGGAAAAAGTAAGAGATTTATTAAAAATGAATGGTTTATGAGTTTTTCAAAAGCCCATGTTTTGAATGTTGACCAAAACTTTTGGTATTCAAAACTAGGGCTAGGTCTCAGAAGGCTGGATGTACCGATGGCCATCTGGACGGTAAATACCGAGAGCGAAATTGGGACTTTATTATCCGAAGGAGCCAAAAGTATCATTTCTGATTTGGCCCCTGCAAAAGGACAGGCCTAGATCGTGGTGTTGTCATCAGAGCTTGGAAGCGGCATGGCTTCAGTTTCGATGGCTGCATCGTCAGTTTCTTCAGAGACTTGAGGTGTTTTGAGAGTGGCTGCTTTGGCAGTCGCCTTTTTGCCGCCAACCTTTTTTAGATCAGCTTCATATTGGCTCTTAAGCGCCTTCATTTTACTTTGATATGCTTTTCTCAATTGTTCGGTCTGGGCTGCTTTTGCAGAGGTTATGCAGTCAGTGTAGGTCTGCTTCGCAACCTCTTTGGCCTGAGCCCTGCAGACTAAATCAGGACTTTGGGCAGCAGTTGCATGCTTAAGACCTGCAAAGAGGCCAACCGCGAATAGTAAAATAGCAAAAAATGTTTTCATAGCTTCTCCGTTTTGATAACGATTTGTTTAAAATTAGTTTCCATTACAGCTAATAGGTTCCGATGCCTGAAGCTTTCCATTTTGGTCGTAGTCGCCAACGAATCCTTCTAAACTTAAAATCTGGTTTTGTGCGTTGAAAATCACCTGGATGCCGTGATAGCGAGGCCCCATCAGCCCTTCAGTAAGATAGGTGAGTTGCACCTGAGTTTGTCCAGCTGCATTTTTCTCTGATGAAAACTTTTGAGCCGTTGGTAGAATTCGAAAGCCATGGGCTTTTTGTCCGCTCGTTTTTGCAATTTCGATTTTAAATCCCAATTGCGATCCATCTGAAGGCTCTGTGATGTAGCCCAAGTGGCGCAATTTACAGTCAGCCACAGAAGAGTTCTCTTTTTGATAACTCTTAAAAATCATGTCAAGTCGAGCAATCACGGTGGTAGGCACTGAAAATGAAACAGGAATGTCGTCAATCACAGGCGGGGCATTGTAAGGTTTTTGAGCAAAAGCGGATGGCATTGTTAATAAACTTCCCAAAAAAAGTACCACAACCTTGTTCAACATATGATTTCCCTCTCGATAACCGTCCGTCTGAGTTTTTGCACTCTCTATGCCTTCGAGAAAAGAGATAAGACCATGGAAGACGGGCTTATTTGCGCACCGTAACCCATTGATTTTGCTTACTAATTTTATTCGGTGGTTATAGTGAATATAGCTATTTTATTCGGTTCGGATAAAAAGTTCAAAAGGGGC
>JBFWYS010000532.1:0-2887 GCA_050186175.1 Pseudobdellovibrionaceae bacterium | reverse complement strand
AAAGAGAAAGCAAAGAAGAGATGCAGACGCCGCTTTTGCTGATACGACTCAAGTCGGATAAAAAAAGAAGCGGTTTTTGCCGCTTCTTTTCTACACAACTTGATTTTTAAGAAGTTTAAGAAACCTTTTTAAGAATTGAATCAAATAATCCGCGCGTGTCGTCGCGCTTAGATTCAACGAAATACATGAGATCATCTACGATTTGTAGATCTCTGTTGTTTGAATGTTTGAATTTAACGCCACTGCCAGCACCATTTTTCCAAACGACGGTGGCCTGAATCTTTCTTTCTCGGCCACTAACTTTGAAAGTGAGGGCAAGTTTATCACCGGGAAGAATGTCGTCTTCGGTGAGTTCAAGAAAGGCTCCAGTTAGGCTGATATTTTTCAAAACTCCCTTTGTGCCTTGTCGAGAGTAGCTTTTGCGAAATTCAACTTCGACATGTAAAGGAATTCGGGGTGAAGGTACGACGTCCATAAATTTCTCCTTAAAACCCAATAATTCTTGTTACTTACATTTACATATCGGCGGAACTAGGAGAAACCTTAAGAGTCGTATTAAGACTAGACTAAAGGAGTGTATTAAAATCTAAAAATGAGACATGTTGAAGACGGATTTCTTGACAAAGGTCTAGAACCGCTTAAGATGAGCTTAGCAAGGCAGTTCGCCTGATTTAATAAAACCTTACTTAATAGTAGTACTTTTAAATAAAAAGCCCTTTTCAAAAATCAAATCACGGATCCTTATTTAGCTATAAAAATCAAAATTTGAATTTTAACCACAAGAACTAGGAGTTCTCGCTTGGCAGAAGATAAAGATGAAGCAACTGAAGGTCGCAAAAAACCAAGAAAAGCAGTTGAGATCACAAAACCTCGAAGAAACGACAAAAGAGAGAGCGCATCAGATGACGCTCAACCAACAGTACAGGCCGAAGCAGCCCAATCGGCCCCAGTAGCCGAAGCTCCGGCAGAATCAGCTCCAGTAGCAGCTGCGGCACCAAGTGAAGGCAGTGGCGGAGACGCCCCCCAACAACAACATCAACAACAGCATCAGGGACGACACGAGCATCGTGGTGGGGACAGACCCCGGGGTCGCTTCGAAAAACGAGGCGGCGGCGGCGGTGGTGGTGGCGATCGCGGCGGGGGCCATAATTACCGCAACAATAACCACAACCAAAAACGTGATTTCCGAGACAACAGAGGCTATCAGAATCGCCATCGTGATAATGAAGAAAACCAAGAAGAATATATCAGAGAGCCAATTTCCGAAGCTGAAATGTCTGAGATCAGCCTAACAGAGGAAGAGAAAAAAGAGCTCAACTCTAAAGATCTTAAATCAAAAAACATCACTGAGCTAACGAACCTAGCACTTAAGTTAAAAATCGAAAACGCAGCCGGAATGCGAAGACAAGATTTAGTTTTCGAAATCTTAAAAAGAGCGGCGCGCTTTGGTGATATTTACGGAAGCGGAGTTCTCGAAATTCTTCCAGATGGATACGGATTTTTAAGATCTCCAGATTATAACTATTTACCTGGGCCAGATGATATTTATGTCAGCCCATCTCAAATTCGCAGATTTGGTTTGAGAACAGGTGATACAGTTACTGGTACTGTACGACCACCAAAAGACGGCGAGAGATACTTCGCGCTTCTTAAAGTTGACAGTCTAAACTTCGAGGCGCCCGAAAAAGCAAAGGATAAAATCTTATTCGATAACTTAACTCCGCTTTATCCGCTTAAGCGCTTGCGTCTTGAGCACAATCCGGGCGATTACACAACACGTGTTGTAGACTTGATGGCACCGATTGGAAAAGGGCAAAGAGCTCTTATCGTTGCTCCTCCGAGAACTGGTAAAACAGTTCTTATGCAGAATATTGCAAACGCGATTTCTGTAAATCACCCTGAAGTGAAATTGATTGTCTTGTTAATTGACGAGCGTCCTGAAGAGGTAACTGACATGCTCCGAAGTGTTAAGGGAGAAGTTATTTCATCAACATTCGACGAGCCCCCAACTCGTCACGTTCAAGTTGCAGAAATGGTCATCGAAAAAGCAAAACGTTTAGTTGAGCACAAGCATGACGTTGTGATTTTGCTCGATTCTATTACTCGTCTTGCAAGAGCTTACAACACGGTTGTTCCACCGTCTGGAAAGATCCTTTCAGGTGGTGTGGATTCGAATGCGCTTCATAAACCCAAACGTTTCTTTGGTGCTGCTCGAAATATCGAAGAGGGTGGAAGCTTAACGATTATTGCAACAGCCTTAATCGATACGGGCTCAAGAATGGATGAGGTTATTTTCGAAGAATTTAAGGGAACTGGTAACTCGGAAATCCACTTGGATCGAAAACTCATGGAAAAACGTGTTTTCCCATGTATGGACATCAATAAGTCAGGAACTCGCAAAGAGGACATGCTTATTGAAAAGGCTGACCTCAATAGAGTCTGGATCTTGCGTAAGGTTCTAGCCCCAATGAATGTGATCGACAGCATGGAGTTCTTGTTAGGAAAACTTGAAAATACTAAAACTAACCAAGACTTCCTTAAAAACATGAACGGATAAGCTACTGAAATTATTAAGTTAAATGACAATTATGGTACTCTCGCTTTTATTAGTGAGGGTGCCCGAGAGATGAGCAAAAGGGCTTGGCTGGGCAAATAAGTCATGCTAAATCCTCAAGGCTTCGAGAATAGAGAAAGGCCTCTTATGAAAAAAGATCTTCACCCAAAATTCAACGATGTCGTTTTCAGAGATATTTCGTGTGGATTCCAGTTCCTCGGCAAATCAACTCAATCTTCTTCTGTAATGGTAAAATGGGAAGATGGAAAAGAGTATCCACTTCTTATAGTTGAGATTTCGAGTGCATCACATCCATTTTTAACTGGAAAACAA
>JBFWYS010000531.1:0-2887 GCA_050186175.1 Pseudobdellovibrionaceae bacterium | reverse complement strand
TCGGCAAGCATCTGGGACCACTCGACCCAATTATGGACAACTTCGATCTTTACTGCTGGAATATTATAGAGCTCTAGGACTTAGTTTTTGACCATATGGGAGTTGGTAAAAAGCGTTCGGAGCTTGCGGCTTTCGAACGATTTTTTTTCGATGGCAAGCAGGCTGCGGTGGAGGGGGTTTATTTTGAAGCTTAATGCTTTTAACGCTCCTTCTTTTTTTGCCCGATGCCGTAGGTATGCGGCATGGACCCCATTTCCTGCCCGGATATGGGATTGTTCTGAATTCCTGTCGAGGCCGAAGACGATCGGTGTCGGATGGTCTTTGAGGAAGCGCTGGCAGGACTGGTCGAAGCGCTGCACATTGAAATAGCTGAAAAGGCTGTCGATCGGAAAGGAAACGATGTTTAGGCGGTCTGAGGCAAATGGAGCTTTGACATCGCCAGATGTCAGAAGGGTCACATTGGAGCCGGATTGGCAAAACGTCTTTGCGATCTCCCAAGTGTATTTTTCGAGCCCCCCTTTCCGGTCAAGCTGGCTTTTCAGGATAGTAACAGATGGACGGTCCATGGTCACTTGGGGGAAATGGTGCTGGTTTCGTGAACTTCAACGACGTTTTCTTTGAGGAAGATTGCAAGGTCGAGCTTGGTGTCGTCATTTTTAAAGAGCTGGAACCGGTTCATGTAGCTGCGGAAACGGTTGCGCAAGTATTCTTCGCGCATCGCCGGCTGCAGAAGGCGCACCTCGTCATCGGAAACATCCGACATCAGGACAGAGACGTACTGGTCCTCGAGCTGGCGGGGATTGATGAACTCAATACTCCACTCTAAAAGGCTCCTTTCCGCTTTGGAAGAGACGATGATAACGATCTGCATCATGCTTTCTACTGTTTCTAGAAAGAGGCGGTCGACTCCATTGGCATAGAGGGGCATTTGAATGAGCTTGATGCCATAGGCCTGCTTGATCACTTCGCCGGGTGCAATGCTGACGGTTTCAGGATTGAGTGCGGCAAGAGTTTTGTCAGGGAAAAAAAGACTGACGGGGATCGGTTTTTCAATAGCGAGAAGGTTGCAGCGGACAAAATCGATCCTAAGGGCTTTTGCTCTAGGGTCGTCGATCTCGATCGGAGTATCGGAGAGGATCGGAATGTTGATCTGCTTCCATTGTTCGGGGACATAATAACTGACGACATCGTTACGGGAAGCGCTGGCATTGTTGGCGAGCGCATCGAGCTGCGTCTTATTAATATCGTTAAGGTTGAACGTGATCCGCTGTTCTTTGAGCTTCAAGCGTTTGATCACCTCTTCAGGGCCGCTGACGGAAAGGGACAAACGGTATGGCCAGACGTCGAGGAATTGGTATCCGCGCGGCGCCTCGCCGACAGGCTGTGTGATGATGATCGGAATTTGTTCTGTGACCAGTTTGGTCATCCTCACGACGAAATTGGGATGGTAAACTCGGCTGATCCCTTTAGACACATCGATCTCAGGGTTCAAAGAAACAAGGTTTTTCTTGGAAATCGTAGCAATCCACTCGTCAGGCTTGTCGGCTGCATCGAGCACCACTTCCAGGTCGTAAGGAGTGAGCTCGTCCAGGATTGTCTTGTTTCCAACAAGCGTCAGCGTGACTTTCTTAGCGAGGCGGCCGTTCGATTGCATTCCTTCAATCGTTTTTCCTGTTGGGATATTGATCACGCGGACAGGGATGGTGCTGATGTTGCGCGTTGCAGTCAAGGTCTGGTTGACGACGAGCCAAGTGATCACGGCTAAAATGAGTGCGACGAGTTTGCGCGGCCAATGTTCGATAAAGAGCTTATAGAAAAGAGTCTTCACTGTTTAATCCATTCCCGTAAGTTAAATTGGCTCTTGAAGTCTTGCTTTGGAGGAGGGGTGAATATGCTGCGGATGATCCCCTTGAAACGATCGCTCTTGACACCCGGCGTCATCACTCCGTCCCGAGCAATGGAGACTTTGCCTGTCTCTTCCGAGATGACGATGATCAGGGCATCGGTCAGCTGGCTTGCGCCAAGGCCGGCCCTGTGCCTTGTCCCCATCGAACGGGTCAGTTGGGAGCTGTCCTCTGCCAACGGCAAAATAACGGCTGCAGCGAGGATCGTTGTATCGCGGATGATGACAGCGCCGTCATGCAGAGGCGTCGTCGTGGCAAAGATCGATTCCAGCAGCTCGGATGAAAAATTGGCATTGATAATGACAGCCTTGTTGGCAAACTCGTCCAAAATATCTTCATTTTGCAAAACGATCAGCGATCCGATCCGCTTTTCCGACATCCTGTAGACGGAATTGGCCAGTTGGTCGAGGAACTTATCGAATTCGGTCATCTCTTTATAGCGTTTGCCTTTCAAGCTCAATTTTGAGAGGGCGACCCTGAGCTCAGGCTGGAAGATGATCAAGATCGCAATGACGGCGACGTTACCGATCAAGAGCATGATCTTATGGAGGATCGGCAAGTTGAGCCAAGAGGAGATGGCAAAGATCAGCAAGAACGCGAGCATCCCCAGCACCAGATCCATCGATCGGGTGTTCCAAAAAAAGGAAAGCAGGTAATTGAGCATCACCGTAATGATGATGATCTCAAAAAGAGGGGTAATGCTATGGAACAGGGCTCCCATGGACCTTCTCGATTCAGCGATTAAAAAACCATTATAACGCATTTCAGCGTCAAGGACAACGCCATTTTTTAGATCGATTAAACTCCAATCAAATCTCTTGTTTGACTATAGAGGCAATTGCAAAACTCATTTACCCAGCAATATCGCCCTTTTGAATCCATTTTCAACCATTTTCCTTGGTCGGCCCAATTAGGGCCGACCAAGGAAAATGGAGCGTGGCAGCTTCGCTGCCACTTGTAACTGGTTTCAAAATCATCGATTT
>JBFWYS010000530.1:0-2891 GCA_050186175.1 Pseudobdellovibrionaceae bacterium | reverse complement strand
TATTGATCTCCAATATTACGACCTCCAACGATAGAAACCATGTCAGAAGTTCCTGCATCTGCCATAATAATTTTGTCGTGAGAGCGATTGTTAAATGCAAGGGCATTTGTCCAGGCAGGAGTTTTTCCTAAAACCACCCGCACCCAATGTTGAAAAATTCTCATCGGATAAATCACCGGGTTAATGACCTTGATTTCCACCTTTCCAGGAGGCGCCGAATTGATGAGATGAAGAAAGTGGGGTTTAAAAGGCGCAAGAGCACCCGACCCGACCTCGTCGTAAGCAATTCGAATTTTAATCCCACGTCTTGCAGCTACAAGTAGCTCCGATAAAACCAAATGTGCCGATTTATCGTTTTGAATAGCATAATAAGAAAGATCGATCGTGCGTTGAGCATTTCGGATCAAAAGAATTTTTGCCGCGAGACTCTCTGCTGGATTGATAATCGATTTCACACGGGCTTCTTGTGTGGGCTTTTTAACAATGGACTCGGCTGGCTCGTGAATCGAGCGGCAGTTGAGGGCGAAAGCACTGTCCATCACGGTCAAATTAAGAATTAGGGCCAAAAATAATTTCATTGAAAATTTCATCAAAAATTAGATTTGCAGGCTCTGTGCCGAATTGAGGATGGAAATCAAGACCTTAAACCCGTTTAAAACGCATTTAGCTCGTAGATTATGAGGCAAGACTGTCTAAAACTGAGACATCTGTTAGGTTTCTCGAAATGTACAAGAATCTATAGATGTATAAAAACTCCTATACACCTGTTGGAATTCTCTACCGCTGAAAAGGTGACAGTCGACTTCGGAAGCTCCTTCAGAATCAAACAACAATTTGTAGAGTTACAAACACGTTGAGAAAAATAATTTCTTCAACGCGAATTTCGCGAGAACAACATCAACTCATCATTTCTTCACCAACGTCGGGCTCAATATTAAGTAACTCAGGTCTAGTTTTACTTTAATAACCCCCCGCGCAACCGTTAGGTGTTTTTGCTAAGTCAAGACGATCATTTGCTTTGCGGAAATGATCGGCAGCGAAAAAATTATTTGTGGATCGAAACCAAATTCGCTTTGACTGATCTTAAAAATAAGTTACCGTTGAAGTTAAGAACAGTACGCCTTATTGATGAGGCAAAGGCTGCGATCACTAGATCTAGTAGGTCATAGTGATTAAGAAGTAGACAGAATGGATTCAAATCTGCCTCTTAAATAAGCACCCTTGTAAATGTGGATTGTGGGCAAAGTCTCAGGAATACCAACTGGCACCTAGATCAAGCTCCAGACCAACGGGATACGCAGGACGCAATTTCAGTATCCCCTCGCACCAGGATGGAGCATCGTGTTCAACACTCCTAATTAAGGGAGGAAGATTTGTTGTTCAGATTGAAACTCCACAGAGCCTTCAGTAAGAATTCTAAGTCTTCGGTTTTTACAAACCAAAATAAAATTGAAAACGAGTTTTCAGAAAAGTTGAAAATAAAAGGTTTCGGTCCCGTGAGGAGGGGTCATGCTCACGCCGAAACAGCAGCACGGTGAAGGGAGTCTACCAATGCTACAAGATACACACGATGAAATGCTTTCAGATTTATCAGGACCACAGGGAATGGGGTTCGCTTCTGAAGAGAATCTACCACCCTCAATGCGAGTAAAAAAACGTGACGGAAGCTTAGAGCCCGTTGACGTTACTAAGATCGTAGAGCGCGTCACCAGTTGTTGCCAGGGACTGAGACAAGTCCAACCCCTTCGTGTGGCGACAAAAGCGATTAGTGGCCTTTATGATGGAGCTTCTACAAATGAGCTCGACAATCTTTGTATTCAAACTGCCTCTTTATTAATTGCCGAAGAACCCGAATACTCAAAACTTGCCGCTCGTCTTCTCGGAAAATATATCGACGAAGAAGTTCGATCCCAAAAAATGGGGTCTTTTGCTGACTCCATCGCTTTTGGATTTTCTGTTGGCTTGATTTCAGAATCGACGAAACAATTTGTCGAAAAAAATAAAGCCGCTTTGTGCGCAGCCATCGAACCTTTCAGAACCGATCGTTTTGAATACTTCGGACTCCGCACAATATATGATCGCTACCTCCTTAAAAGCCCAAAAACACGTCAGGTTTTTGAAACCCCTCAGTACTTTTTTATGCGTGTGGCTTGTGGTCTTGCGAAAAATGTAGAAGAAGCCATTGAGTTTTATCGTTTGATCTCCTCTCACGACTACATGGCTTCAACTCCGACTCTTTTTAATAGCGGAACTCAAAGAGCTCAAATGTCGTCTTGTTATCTTCTTGATTCTCCAGACGATGATTTGCGCGCAATTTATCAAAAATATACAGACATCGCTCTTCTGTCAAAATTCGCTGGCGGAATCGGAGTGGCCTATCACCGCGTTCGTGCTAGCGGATCTTTGATTAAAGGAACAAATGGGCACTCGAACGGAATCGTTCCTTGGCTTAAGACTTTAGACTCGTCAGTTGGCGCTGTAAATCAGGGTGGAAAACGCAAAGGCGCTTGCTGTGTCTATCTCGAGTCTTGGCATGCCGACATTGAAGAGTTCCTTGAACTTCGTGACAACACGGGCGACGAGCAAAAACGAACTCATCATTTAAATTTGGCAAATTGGGTACCAGATTTATTCATGGAGCGAGTCGAAAAAGATCAAATGTGGTCCTTGTTTGACCCCGCAAAGGTTCCTCAACTCCCCGACTTGTTTGGTCCAGAATTTAATGCAGCTTATGAAGCTGCTGAAGCAAAGGGCTTAGCTCACAAACAAATCAAAGCCCGAGATCTTTACACGCGCATGATGAAGACCTTGGCCCAGACCGGAAACGGATGGATGACATTTAAAGATGCATCAAACATGAAGTCGAACCAAACGGCCAAACAAGAAAACGT
>JBFWYS010000529.1:0-2897 GCA_050186175.1 Pseudobdellovibrionaceae bacterium | reverse complement strand
GTCCTTTTTTGAACAAACAACTTCTTAAGTTAAGCCTTAAATTTATGATTCCGAATTTGTTCTACTAATGGCTTGCCAATGGATGAACGCGGGATTTTTGTGATTCGCAATACTTCTCTGGGTCTTTCAAAAGGCAAAAGCGAATGACTTACCTCCTCTGAAAACTGGGTGAACAAATCCGCATCGACGTTTTCTTCAACAACCCATTTTAAAACTGTTCCTAGTCTCGGATCTTCAAAATGGACGATTTCAAATTGCAGAATATTCAACGCAGAAAATTCGGGTTTCAGCAAAAGGTTCTTTACAATTTCACGCACACGAGGAAGGCTCACATTTTCGCCGCCAATCTTAAAAACTTCGTCTTTTCGGCCAATCGGCTTTAATGTCTTATTGATCAATTCGCAAAAGTCTTGCGTAAAGAACCAGCCATCTACCTTTGGATCTTTAAAAACAGGATTTTCTGAGTCCCAATAGGCATACCCGGAGAACAAAGATTTTCCACGAATAACTAGTCTTTGCTCAGCCGTCACTTTTGTTTCGATGTGTGGAAGTAATTGTAAACGCGGAAACTCGCTCTTTTTCAAACTCTCTAGACTGGCTGTTGCGACCTGAGAACAAGCTTCAGTCAAACCATAACTTGGCAAAAGAGGCCAGCCTAACTTTCGAGCCTCAAAATACAATTCAGGACTCAAGGCAGCTCCCCCAACCACGATCCCCCTTAGAGACCTCGGTGGTGTTTTTCTGTCCTTAACCAAATCATAAATTTGGGTCGGCACCAATGAGGAAAGGGTGATATTAAACCTACTTAAACAATCATAATAATAGTCGCCCGACCATTTTTTATTTTCTGGTAAACAAGAGAAAATTTGAGCCCCACCTAGGTAAGCTCGCGCGACGATTCCCAAACCGCCCACGTGAAAATGCGGAAGGACCTGTCCCCAAACATCCTGATCTGTCACTCGCAAATGATTGTTTACGGCCTGAGCTGACTCTAAAAAAGCTACTTTTTTAAGAGCTACCAACTTTACCTCTGCAAAAGATTTTGCTGAAGAACCTGAGGTCGCTACCCATAAAGTCGACGTCTGCGCTGGAATCCGTAAAATTAAATCTTTAAACGAATTCCGGTCTTTCTCAGGCCATTCAGGATTGAGCAATAAAACATTTTCAGGAGAGGACCAGTCTAATTCAGCTTCAACCATGGCAAAGAGGCCAAGAGATTGTCATACCCAATCCCTGTACCATCGACTCCCATAATATAAGGACCTTGAATTTTAAAAAACGGTGTGAACGGTGTATCTAAATACAAATGCTGAGTCATAAGGCCACAATCCAAAATAAGATTTGGATATTGCCTTCGCAAGTCTCCCGCTATCGAAAGAGCATGCAATTGACCAACTGGATGATCCATATAACTCGTTACGATCAGCGGTTTTCGGGCGCGAGTCGCTCGATCCACAACTGTCTGCACGTCTTGAACCGCTGGCTTCATGACCATAAATTGAAAAGGAAATTTATTTGAATCCCAATCCACATTCTTTGATTCCATATCGACAGCCAATGGCAAAAGTGACTTGGCTCGATCCCACTCTTCATAAACATAGGGCATTGGATCTTCTACAAATTCAATTTTTGTTCGCACCGTAGGATCGATGGACGAACTGAATTTTTCGAAAGTATCCCAATTGAGCTTTGAATTAAAATCTAGTCGCAAACGAAAAGCCTGTACTTTTCCTATATTATTTAACCAATCGATTTCTCTCTTTAGGTCGATTCCGAGTTTAATTTTCAAATGAGAATAACCTAAAGCGCGCCAAGCAGCGAATTCACCTTCCTGTATCTTAAAAGGATTCATAACAATCGCATGATTACGAATGCGCGGATTATGTTGAACTAAATTATTCTTTTTTGCGCGCGCTAGGCCATCGCGCTTAGCCAACCAAACCGTTTGCTCCATAATCGGAGTCATGTGACCTTTTGCCAATTTTTCCAGTTGAACATGTAGAGGTGCATCCCCGAACTCAACCCATGGATGGCAATCCGCAACCCCAATCACATTCTGAATCGGCCATTCAACTTTGATCAGCGCTCCTTCACGAGGGCGAGGCGGAGTCGCTCCCGGTAAATATCGAGGCTGCAATTCATAACGAAAAAAAGAAAACTTCATGCCCCAGTCCCCACAATCAAAGTTGAAAAATTTAAGGCTGCTTTTAGTTTATAACTAAAAATGTCATGGTGAGAAGCATTCCAAAAATCAAATGCAAAGCGGCAGCTTTTCCGAGAAATGAGTTATATTCACGACTCGGCTCTGTCCTTTTGATTTTTTGAGACAAAATCACGGCAATCGGAAGCGATAAAAACGGAATTAAGCTTAAAAAGAGCCATTCTTGATTGCGGTAGAGCCAATAAAAGTTCAGAAGAAACGGAATTAAAATCAAAAGTTGAATTTCAATTTTGGCGCCTTCGACTCCTAGACGAACCGCCAAAGTTTTTTTACCGACTTTTGAATCGGTGTGAATATCTCTTAAATTATTAATCGCGATCAAAACCGCCGACAAGAAGCCGACTTGCAGACCAACAAGCACAGTTTCTAAATCCCAAATGAAAGTATGCAAGTAGAAAGTTCCCATGACTGGAACAATTCCAAAGAATACAATCACAAACAGATCACCTAAACCTCGATACGCAAGAGGAAAAGGCCCAGACGTGTATGCATATCCACAAAGAACACTCAAAATTCCAATTACTAAAATGGGCAATCCGCCATAGATGACTAATGGAGCTCCAAAGACAAAAGACCCAAGGAACATCATCGCGGCCGCTTTCATCACCGTCGCATAAGAAAAATCCCCCGACTGCGTGACTCTTCGAGGCCCCAGCCTCTCATCTGTATCCGCACC
>JBFWYS010000528.1:0-2903 GCA_050186175.1 Pseudobdellovibrionaceae bacterium | reverse complement strand
AGATCTTTACCTGGAAAGGAATGATCCGATTAAACGAGCAAAAAGACAAAAGATCCGTGGAAAGCTTCAAGAGGAAGGAAATCCGAAGACTAAGAATTCTGCGAGGGGAGAAGGAGCTCAAACTAAAATCGCAAATCCACTCAAAGACAAGGAAAAAACTAAAGCTGTAGACATACAAAAAGAAAGTGTTCGCTCCAGAACCATTAATTGTATTAATGAATTTACAATGCCTGAAAACTCTCAATCCAATATCAATGCCAATCGAGACGGAGTGGGAAATGCTGACTTCAAGAGCAATGGAGGGGCGAATGTGAATCCTTCAATAGCAGCTGAAGGAAGCTCTACTGTGTCACATAATTTACAAGGCCCAGGCATTAATCCCAAAATGCGCGCGTCAAAAATTAGAAAGCCTTTGAAGGCTTCGATGAAGCACTTGGTTCAATTGAAATATAACTCCCAATGTGCTCACACAGATTCAGACGGCAATCGTTGTTCTCAGAGAAGACATTTAGATATTCATCATATTATTGAGCTGTCACAAGGCGGAGGAGATGAATTAGACAATCTAACTCTGCTTTGCTCGGGCCATCATAAGATGATTCATTCCCTGCAATCATTGCGATGATCGAGGAGAAACGAGTTACTCGTACAGTGTCAGTCGGTTAAAATATGTTTTTTGCTTCTTAGCTGAGGCATCGCAGGATCATGTGAGTGCAAAGTTATAAATTTAGGTCTACGTAAATAGCGAAGTGATCCGAATACCCAGCCTCTTCCGCCTTATCCGTATTATGATAATAAGCCCAAGGTGTCCGAGTGATCGTGGTCCCTTTGTAGATTCCATTTTTATAAGTGTAAGTTCGAGTCACTTCAGGTGGTGCAAAAATTTTAAATGATTTCAAATCAATGCGAGTGCCTTGGTCCGCTAAAAGTGAAGGACTCACGAAAAAGCGATCCAGAGAATTCCAAGTCATGTCTGGGTAATAGGGACGGCCCTATGGAATTGACCAATATTGACTTTATTAATTTTCCGAGTCGCCCTCTCCAGTACAAAGGAAAAAATTTGAGAGTGGTGCCGATGTTTTTAATAGGTGGCGCGAACCGAGGCACCAACTTTGTCAAAAATATACGCTTTACTCCCGAACCCGCACAGAGAGTGGATTTCTCCTGCCTGACCTACACCGGGACATCAGAAAGTCCTTGGGGCTGTGGATGGCTAGACTCGAATACAACTGAAAGTATCCGAGATACCGACGGCTCTTTGTCTGGAGTTGCAAACTCAGTTCTAGTGCCAGACAATGCTTTTAATATGGCTTCGTCTTGTGTGAGATTCAGTCCCGGAGTTTTACGATGTGGATACAAAGCGGGCTTGTTCTTCTTCTTGAATAGTCGCAACGGAGTTTCAGAAGTTGAGCACACAAACTTCGTAGTCAGGCGCAACGACGGCAAGTGGTCATATAATATGAGCGGCGCCACCCAAACCCTCATGAAAAGTTTGTATAACAATAAATTTGGTGTGATCGCGGATGGGAGGAATTCATATGAAGTGTATTTCCTGCCAGGTCCAAATCAAACCGTGTGGACCCGCCCTGATGAATTCCGTATCCAATTCCAATCCGAAGGAAATATCGGCGATGTCAGTCCTGTCGTCATTTTGAAAAACATCGGTACAAACTGTCGAGCGACGGATTTTTTCATGGTAGCAGCGAAGTCGTTGACCGAGTTGCAGGCTGCAAGCCGCGACATGTATTTCAGCGTGGGCCGAGACTTGTATCTGAAACAAAAAACTTACGTACAGTACTTTATGGACCCTCAGGAGCCAAGCAAGCCGATATCAAGTGTGATCAGAACCGTGTCATCGCTTCCAGCCATTACCTGTGATTGAAACGCTCTAGATAAGGGAGGGAAGTGGTATCTTCTTAAGTTCATTTTTTTTCTCCTGCGCTACCGAGGGGCAATAACTGGATTGAAAGTTGAAAGACTTCGGTACGAGGGCCGCTTTCCATGATGGCAAGAGCTTTTTCATAAAATTTATGAATTTCCAGGCGCAACTCGTCCAATTTTTCTGGATTGCCGGCAAAACTCAAAGACGACAGGTCCCTTTCCTTAATAGGAACCTTATCGATAGCGTGTAGTCCCAACTCAATATTTGAGCGATGTAATTCCCTCAGACCACGGCTGGGTTTTCCGTCGGTTGTTTTCAAGATCTCGCGATTTCTATAGATTTCGCCATTTGGCCCCTTGTGTAACAGACCTTTCGAAAGAAAAAGGTTGATCATCGCTTTTACCTTAGGAGTGCTTAAGCCGATTTTTTTTGCAGTTATGTCAAGGTTCCGGGACTTTTCATCAAGATCAAAGGAAAAAAGAAGGGCTCGGTTTTGCCAGGGGGCAATCAAGCTATATAAATCCGCGGAGAGTTCCTTTTTATCAAAAACAGGCTCGATGTTCATAAGAACCAAAATTTCATTTTTCAGCCGAGTCGGGAGCTGCAGACGGTTTAAAATTTCCCGCGCTCGCTCCACAGTGATGGAACTCTTTCCATTGAGAAGGTAAGAAAGTGTGCCAATAGAAAGTCCAATTTTTTTTGCGTACGCTCTTAATGAATAGCGTGGATTTGCCAGCTTTCGTTCTTTGAAATCATTTTTCAGGACTTCAACTATCTTATTTTTCCACATGAAGTGAAGCAATTAGCATCCCCCTGAAACCAGGACAATCTTAACTTTAATATGCTGCGAATGTGATATCAAGGAACTGATTTCTTCTACCAATCAGTTTAAGATGACAAATCACAGGCGGACACCTGACCGCCACCACGCTACTTACGCAAAGACCTCTGAATAATCTCGAGCATTTTCTTGTAGTTTTTATTACGATCATTCTTAGCCTCAACGCGCTTGCAGATCGGA
>JBFWYS010000527.1:0-2914 GCA_050186175.1 Pseudobdellovibrionaceae bacterium | reverse complement strand
CCTACACGCTGCAATTTGCAATCTATGGTCTTTTAATAAGGGGAATTGCTAAAAATCCAAGATTTCCCCTTTCCCTATATCTTGCGACGGCGATTATCGTTCGAGTTGTTCTCTTGTTCTCTGATCCGATCTTAGAAAATGACCATTGGCGATATCTATGGGATGGTCGTGTCTTTGCCCATGGAATTAATCCCTATCAGTTTGCGCCACTTGATCCAGCGCTCGATTTCATCGGAACCGATTACAGACACAACATTGGATGGAGTCAGTTCCGAACAATTTACCCTCCAATGGCTCAGTTTCTTTTCGCGGGCGCACATTTGCTGGCACCCGATTCTCTTGTTGGTTTAAAAATAATGCTCTTGATATTTGATTTTCTAACCGGCCTCGTTTTGCTCCAATGGATAAGAGAAAAAGGTATGGATCCTAGATGGAGCATTCTTTATTTTCTTAATCCCTTAGTCTTAAAAGAAATTGCTAATTCAGCTCACCTTGACTCAATCGTCGTCTTCTTCTCATTTGCAGCGGTTTATCTTTTTTCCCAGAGACAAAAAATTCTTTTCAGCTGGATCTGCTTATCGATTGCCACCGCAACAAAACTTTATCCTCTTTGTCTTTTGCCATTTTTCATTAAGCTTGATCCTCGATGGCGACGACATCTTGGATATTACTGCATTTGTCTGGCTTTGATGTATGTCCCATTTCTAAGTGCGGGCTGGAATCTATTGGGAGGGACCCAAGCCTACGCAAAATATTGGATTTTCAATGCTGGGATTTTTCAAATCACAACAACAGCCCTCAATTTTATTCTGCAAAAATCCGATCTCTTTTTGAAAAGCCCCTTTCTCATGGAAGGTTTGAAAAATGACTATCCGGCAAAGCTACTCTTGGGGTTAGTGTTTTTGATCTGCTTGTGGCGGTTTTTGAAGCGTCTGAAGAAGGCAGAGGATTTGCCAAAGGTTTGTTTGTGGACGCTTGGACTGATGCTCCTGCTCTCACCTGTTGTCGACGCATGGTATGTTCTATGGATTCTCCCTTTTGCGTGTCTAACAAAAGAGGTGCCGTGGTTGGCTTTTAGTTATCTTGTAGTCATGAGCTACTCGTGGTTTTTTTCCAAAGAGTTCGCGCCATTTTTCCGCCTTGGCGAATACGCCGCGTTTTTCTCAATTTACATCTGGTGGGTTCGTCACCAGAGACAAAGGCTCATCTTAAACACCCAAAAGGTATCGCATCACATCGGTCACGTCGATCAATAGCGAAACGGAATTAGTAATGATAACCGCCCTTAACCAAAGACCAAATGGAGATCGAGCGGGATGCTCCTTTAATCGGCGAAAGAAATAATAAATCAGTCCGAACCACCCGAAATGGGCTAGGCCCAATAGCCTTGTAAATCCCTGCAGATTGAACAAAAACAACATTAAAGCGCCTTGAACAAGAATGGTTCCAATCGATATCCAAGCCTCTCGTCTCTTTAGGAAGAAAAGCGGCAGAATGAGATTCACCATTCCCAAAAGCTTGATCCAGAGTTGCCACGCGGGATGAAGAGTTGTGATCGATTGCTGGAACTGACTCATTACTTCAAACACTGGCGTCAGGATCCTTTTTTTCCGCTTTTCCAGATGGAATGAAGCAAAATCCTTGCGGCAAAACACCAAGAGCTGCATTGAACTTACTTGAAAGATTTTGATACCCGATGAGTGCCGTGAGTTCTACGGTCTCATCTTCGCTAAAATATTGTCTAACCTTATCGAAAACCGCATCGCTTACACCTCTGTCGGGATAGGTCATCGCTTCGGCGTAAGCAAGGGCCACCTTTTCTTTATCAGAGAACAGAGAAGATTCGCCATATTGAGCGAGTGCTTTGATTTTGTCCGTGGATACCTTTCGTTTCTGAAGTAATGAGGAGCTAATATCGACGCAAAATTCACAGTGATTGATTTGTGAGACGCGCACATTAATGAGCGATCTTAACGCTGGCTCCAGCGGTGAGGTTTTTCTATCGAGAGCTCTGTATAAACCCTGAAGTCCGTAAAGAAGCTTTGGAGAACGCGCCCACAGCTTCGTGGGAGAAAGTGTCTCTCCATATTTTTTCTTCTGTGCCCAGAAAATCACGCGAGAGAGATAAGAATATCCTTTTTTTGATTTTTCTGAAATTCTCATTTCGCCCCCACTTTTTGAGGTTTATCGTTGAGCGACAAATCGTAGTCGAGATATTTTATTTTGACCTTCGGATCTCTGATCGCCTTTGCTTCTTCTGGTGTTGTGGCCATACGAGAAGAGACAAACCCTTTAACCGAACCACCCTTTTTCTCAAAATCTGATCCATACCACTTAAATATTGACGACAAATACAGTGTTTTTTCTCCTGACTCAAAACGGTTTCGAGACTTATCTTTGAGAAAAGTTGTTGCAGCGTCCTCTAGCTGCTGGTCCAGTCTGTCTGCAGTATAGGCTTCATTGCGAAGAGACGGGCAACCCTTGGATGCGCAAACGAGGGCAAAGTGAATCCGTGGCTCATTGAATTTCTTTCGGACAATTCCATGTTCAATATCATCCAATGTACTGTCTTCCATAAAGAGCCTAAAAAAAGAATGCTTCCAGGGGCTACGGGTAGGATTTTTGAAAGCTAGCGGAATCTTGATGTCTTTAATCGAGGCAACGGGATAATTATCAAGAACCAATTTAATTGTGAGAGCGTTGTAGGCATTGATCAAAAAAGCTAGTTTCTCTGATTCAGAAAGCCCGGAAAACTCGCTGCCTGTTACTGTTTCTAGACTTCCGACGTAAAGATCAAAGTCCCTGCGATTCCGTTTTAGAGTATCGTAGTCCACCACACTAGTGGGACCCAGTTCGGCGACAAAGCGTTTTAGAATTCGATCCCACATCGTGTGCTCATGATTAAATGTATAGG
>JBFWYS010000526.1:0-2919 GCA_050186175.1 Pseudobdellovibrionaceae bacterium | reverse complement strand
CTCAAAAACTCATCCTCTACCGATCAGTTGGTCCAGCTAAGCAAAATGACCCCCGTATCACGAATGGCACAACCTAATACATGGAGCCATGATGGAGAGTATGCAAAATTTTGGCTTGTTCAAAGCTTTAACACGAGCGATTTGACAAATAGCGGAGTAAAAGCACAAGTCGCATTACATCGTTTGGAATACCATCCATTTTTGGACCCAAAAATAGCGCATCAAATTGAAGAAAATGTTGGTATGTTATTTAAAAAGAAGCTGTTAGAAGAAAAATAATTGCTTCCTTGCCTTTTATTGGCCATCGGATAGGATGAGGAAAGAGAGGGGCATGTGATGTTGACGTTAGTTTTCATACTTCTTCCCATCCTGATTTCAGACATCATCAATCCTGTGCTTTTAGCAGGAATGATCTATGGTCTTGGTTCTCAACATCCTTTTGTGAATACCTGGATCATCAGCCTGAGTTTTTTTCTCTCCTATCTGGCCGCTGGTTTATTAATAGCTGTTGGTTTAGAACAACTTACAGAAATCCTCCAACTGACTAAAGACTTTGACTACACCTTAGAATTTATTCTTGCTCTCCTCCTATTGTATTTTGCTTGGAGAATGTATAGCACTGAAAATCAATACCCGGAACAGGACCTGCCCCATAAGAAGAGAATGTCCCAGCGAGATGCTCTATTATTGGGTCTGCAGATCAACATTGTCGGACTTCCCTTTGCCCTTCCTTATTTGGCTGCAATTGATCAAATTCTTAAAGCAAACCTTCCGGCCTTGACGAGTTTTCTATTTCTATTACTCTACAACCTCCTTTACATACTCCCCTTTACATCTTTGATCTTTATACGGTGGTACTACAAGAGGGAGAGTGATTCCATTTTTCAATCGATTAATAAGGGAGTAGACCATTTTACCCAAAAATATCTGCCCGTTATCTTTCTCATTTTGGGATTGATACTCATTGAAGATTGCGTCAGTTACTTTTTAGGTTACCGAGAATACTCCTTTTTAAGTCTTACTTATTCGATACCATTTCAGTATAAAATCGACGATATAGTAAGATGGGATCCATGATTACCATTTCTTCTTCAGGAAATCTTGATGTCTATTTGAAACGCTTTATTTTTGAGGGATTGGACAGCTACGCCGAAGAAATGACAGGATCTACCGCCGAAATGGACCAATTCAGTGTTTCAGCTCATTGGGGAGAAGAGCTTGTTGGAGGATTAATTGGCGTCATATTTTGGGGATCGCTGCAAATCGATCAAATTTTTGTCAGCCCAAAGTTTCGAAGTCAAGGAGTAGGAAAAGCGCTAATGGAAGAGGCTTTGGCTATAGCAAGGGAAAAAGGATGTGCATTTTGCACTGTTGAAACCATGGAATTTCAAGCAGCTGAATTCTATCAACAAATCGGTTTTAAAATTGAATTCAAACGAACAGGATACCGCGATCGGCATACACTCTATTTCTTTCGTATGGACCTGTAAACAAAAGGGAATGAGCCATGGTGTTAGGTCACAAATTAATAGGTCAAGGTCGTGAAACGGTAATTGTCATGCACGACTGGTTTTCAGATATCAGCAGTTATGATTCTCTAATTCCCTATCTCGATGTGGAGGCATTTCGGTACATTTTTGTTGACTTACGGGGGTACGGCAAGTCCATAAATATAAAAGGCAACTATACCGTTGAAGAGGCCTCACAAGACGTTTTGGAGCTTATTGAAACTTTAAAGATCGATTCCTTTCATCTCATTGGTCATTCAATGTCTGGAATGATCGCCCAATATATCGCCTCTGAAGTCCCAGAAAAGGTCCACAGTATTATTGCCATTACACCTGTACCAGCTTCAGGCTCGCCAGTGCCTCAAGAAGTGTTTGAATTTATGACAACAGCTGCCCGAGACCATGATCCCTCTGCAGAACAAATTGTGGGGATGATGACAGGCAATAGGCAAGCGAAACCCTTTATTCGCTTCAAAGTTCTCGCATGGCGCAAAACGGCAACCCCCGAAGCACGGGTGGGCTATGCGCGCATGTTTGCTTATACCAATTTTGTCAACAAGGTCAAGGGGCTAAAGGTTCCCCTGCTTGTATTGTGTGGAGAGTACGACGCCGAAGGATTTCATGAAACCTTGCTTAAAAAAGCATTTCAAGAGTTGTATCCTCGTCTCACGATTGAAAAGATCCCGAACAGCGGACACTACCCCATGCAAGAGGCGCCTGTACTTCTTTCATCAAAGATTTACCAATTTTTGACTCTTAATAAAAGTCGGCCAAATCCCGCTTAAGCAGTTCGAGATTTTTTTTATCGTGGTACATCATATGTCCCCCCTCATACTCCTTGAGAGTCACTTTTTTGTGCTGTTCAGGAGTAAGTCCCATATGGTTCAACGTGTAAACTGTAGAAGCATAAGGCAAAGCAAGATCGTAGTAACCGTTCCCAATAAACAATTTAAGGCGCCCATTTTTTGTCATCGCCTCTAGAACATCTCCTGAAACATCGAGATATTTATTGGTTGCTTTTGTGAAATCCCATTTGATATTTGTCGCTAAAATCACATATTCTTCGGGACTGTCCCACTTGAGGTCTGACCTAACATAATGATTGAAGGCAGCTGTGTAGGGACCTAAATAGAGTTCCAAACTCGGGTCATAGCTATATCCGCTGCACCATTGAAGGGTATTGGGACCTGAAATACGGCAGTCAAAACGGCCAATCACTTTTGTTTGACTCTTGAGGAATTCTTCCAGAAAGCGAAACTTATTAATTTTAAGACGGGATTGTTTGATGTATTCCTCTGAAAGTCCGGTGTAAAACTGCACCTTTCGCGCGAATTTCTGAAAACTCTCTTCATCTAGGTCATCGCCAACCAACAGAGCATGAGCATACTCTCCTTGCGCAAACTGCCTGTCT
>JBFWYS010000525.1:0-2951 GCA_050186175.1 Pseudobdellovibrionaceae bacterium | reverse complement strand
AGGTTCATGCGTTTGAAGAGGGAATCACACAGGTGGCCGTGGAAGTTCCAATGGAGTTGCCTTTAAGTGCTCCTCAGGAAGAGGCTCTTAAGATGCCTGCAGAAAAATTAGAAATTCCAAGTTCTATTGAGATCATGGTCGGGGACAATGTTAAAGTTACTTTCGTTGAAGCGGCGGCTGAAACTATAGATGTAACTCCTGAATCTATGCAGGCAGAAGAGGTTGCAAAGGTTGAAGCACGAGAGACCAAAACACAAGAAGCTAAAGAAGAAGTAGATACGGCTACTGCCAATGTTCATTCGGGTGTGATGGCGGCAATGCAAGCTTTCTCAATGTTTGATGAGCCTGCGCCACCGATAAAAGCAGCGAGTCCCGAATCTAGACCTGAAGTCTTAACCGAAAAAGAATACGTCGTCGATACAAATACAAAGGTTGAGCAGAATACGACTCCAATGAATTCCGAGAATGCAGAAGTTGTCGAAAATAAAAACGAAACAACCGAAGACCAAGCCGATTCTGAATCTGTTACTGGAACATCGAATTCTGATCAAAATGATGTTGAAGTTTAAAAGGATTTTAAAGAATGAGTAAAAAGAGAAAAAACAAGAAGCAAGTCGAAGAAACACCGGTTCAAGCCGTCGAAGAGGCTGAAGCCTTAGACTCAAGTGTTATTGACTCCGAAGAAATCGAAGTCTTGGCAGAAGAAACGGAATCTTTAGAGAGCTCTGAACTTGCAGAGTTCGCAGCCGAAGAAGCTCAAATCTTTTTACAAGAAACCGAAGGTCCTGGCTTTTTGCCGGAAGTCTCCGAAAAAGAAGCTGATGTGGATCTTGAAGCTGATGAAATTTTGGCGGATACAATCCTCGAAGGAACTGAACTCGAACAATTTGATTCTGCCGATATCGTTGAAGTTGAGTTTGTTGAGCAAGAAAAACTTTTGTCGATTGTTGAAAGTATTTTATTCGCCTCAGACCGTCCGGTGAGTCTTGCAAGTTTAAAGCAAACTTTTAAAGGTACAAACGTCAAAACCGATCATTTGCGAAAAGCTTTGAATCAATTGTCTGTTGATTATGCGAGTGGAGTGCGTGGAGTGACTTTGGAAGAAGTTCCAGGTGGCTATCAATTGCGCACCAAACTCGACAACATCGAATTTTTAAAGAGAACTCTTAAAACTCGCGCCTTCAGATTGTCTGGCCCTGCTCTTGAGGTGATGGCGATCGTGGCTTACAAGCAGCCGATCGTAAAAAATGAAGTTGATTCGATTCGTGGAGTGGAATCAGGACATTTGATGAGAGCTCTCATGGAAAAAGGACTCGTAAATTTTCAGGGAAAGTCCGAACTTCCAGGTCGCCCTATGTTCTATGGAACCACCAAAAAATTCCTCGAGATTTTTTCGCTTCGGAACTTAAAAGAATTACCTTCTCTTTCTGAAATCGATCAGCTCTTGCCAGAAGGCATCGGCGAAGAAGAAGTGAATAAGCCAAAACTGGCCGATCTCACAGAAAGCATGAGTGAATCTGTCGGGCAGGCTTATTCAGAAGGCGAAGAAGAGCTCATGAAAATTTCTGAGCAACTCGAAACTATTTCGTCGAGCTCAGATTTCTTTGAACAGGAAAAAGTTCGTCAGCGCCAAAAGAAAGATGCCGATAAAGCTCAAAATATTCGTGAGGCTCTCACAATGGGCGAAGAGGTCTCGACTCGTGATCGCAACTGGCTCACTCGTTACGACTTGGCTTTGGCCGAAGGTGAAAAGGCTCCGGTTGTCGCGGAAGAAGGCGCAAGTGAAGGGGACAAAATGTCCCAAACAGTGACCGTTGTAGAAAATGATGAAACCGCAGAAGCAATCGCAGCTTTTGATGACGAAGATGACGATTTAATGAGTGAAGATGATTTGAACTTGACGAGCGAAGACAAAGACATTGATGCTTAGGAGGAATGAAGAGTTTCTCTAAGGTCTTGATTTCAGTTTGGCTCGTCTACCATATGGCGACGATTATTTTGATGCCAAACGGAACTTCGATCGTCGGCCGAAAATATCAGCATTTATTTTTAAATTACGCAAATTCTATTAGTCTCAATACAACCTGGAATTTTTTTTCTCCGGACCCAGCGCATACAATTTATTTGGAGTATGTTGTTTTTTTTGAGAATGATCTAGGTGAAGAAATTAAAGATCCTGTGCGTGGGTATTACCCTGAAGAAAAAAATCAAGGAACGATTCATCCGGCCAAACGTCGCAACATGTATCTCATGAGATATGTCATGATCGATCCAAAAAAACTCGATTATTTTATCCTTCCATGGCTTTGTCGTCATTATGAAGGCGCAACCCGAGTCCAGGGCAGAATGGTTATCGAGAGGATTCCAATTTTGGATCAAGCGATCCTAAAAAATTCTGTAGGTCCCCTGGAAACTCAAAAAATGCAGTATTACGAAAAGTCTTGTCCTGAATTGCTCCAAGAGCAGCGTGAAAATTTAAGAGAGAAATCAGAGCAAAACGAAGAGCTTATTGAAGCTCCGCCCGCTGTAACACCAGCGGAACCGCCTCTGGTTGAGCTTGAGCCGGTTGAGAACCCTACTGAAACTAAGAGTGAGGGGCCATGATGAAAAAGCTTCTTCACACGATCTGGACTATTTGGGATCAGTTTTGGTTTTCTCCGCAAAATCTTTTGGGTCTGGCAGTCATGCGTATTATTGTCTGTGGGACTTTGTTTGGGATGTATGCCTGGAGACAGTTTTACGTAAAATGGTTTTATACTGACGAGGGTTTTGTTCCTCGCGAGCACATGCTGCAAATGGTGATGGATTTTTATAGGGCTCCTTTTACGTGGTTTGTCTGGAGTCAGGAATCTGTCCCCTACGTACATTTTGTACTCGTCGTTCTGCTTTTTCTTCTCACTCTCGGTATCGGTGGTCGCAAGATTATGTGGGCTGCCTGGATTTTGAATATT
>JBFWYS010000524.1:0-2974 GCA_050186175.1 Pseudobdellovibrionaceae bacterium | reverse complement strand
AGTCGACTGTCACCTTCTGAGAAGGCCCACTTTCTCTTAATAAGCTTTTCAATTTCTCAACAAATCCTCGCTGCGTTTTTTAATATGCATAGTTTTGGTCAAGGTCGATTCAGGGCTTTGCTTCGATGGCGTTTTGCTGAAACTCTTTTCGGAAGAAGACTCTTACCTACGAAAGGTTTACTTCATGAAAAGTTTAATCATCGTGTTTTTAATGGGGCTTTCGGTTTTGGCCAACGCGCAGTCAGTCGTCGTGCAGTCAACCGGGCAGCAAGCTAACGGATTTATTTACGGAGTCGAGGCAGAAGAACTCTATAATCTGCTCGCGATTGGAGTTCCGGTTGTTAATCTCCCCTATGGAACGTATCTCGAAGGCGGAAATGTCGCTTGCTCGCGGATTTTAAATGACACCGTCTGGAAAGTGATTTGCGCCTTTAACTTTGATAAAGATGGAATGACTAAAGCTAAAACGCCGATTTTTGATCCCGAGAGAAGTTCGATCCAAGGAACCTTGAATCAAAGTAAAATGGCAGACCAAGGAATAATCGAAGTTAAGATTGCTGGAGATGCAGGCAAGACCATGCATGACTTATTAGGTAGAACACCTGATAGCAAGAAGCAAAAAATTGGTAAAAATGTCCTCTGTACCGTGACAAATACTTGTACCTTTACCGTGAACCAGCGCGGTTTCGCAGATTTCCCAGAATCTTTTCTTAATAAACAGAACAAATCTTCCAAGAGGGTTTCAAAATGAATTTTTTTAAACTTTTACTTTCATTCTCATTTGTATTTTCCTTTGGGACCGCTTTTGCAGACTCCCCTCTTCAAAAAATGTCGTTGAGTGAATTTCAGCAACTTTTAACTTATACGCCTTTTTTAGGAGAGATTCGCAATCCTCCTTCTTTTTTAGAGGAGCCTTTTGACAGTATTTTTGCGCGCATGAGTAAAGAAAAAGCTTTTGTTGTAAAAAGACAAATGGAACTTCTCAATCGCAGATACGATCTAGCCAACAATCCGTCGGAAGATAAAATGACTCGGGGTAAGCCCCTCCAAGCCGGAGTCCGGGTCAAACTTTCTGAGGGAGTCACCTGGGATCAACTCGGCGCCATGACTCCCGAAGAAATTAAATCAAGAAATTTATTTCCTGAGGGATTTTTGGCATTGCCACATGTGAATCATCCCGAAGGCGGAATGGTTTTTCCACGATTTCATATCGAAGAAATTTTGAAGCAGGAAAATCGAGATTTAAATCGCTTCGATGTTGAGTTCGACATTCCAGAACACTTCTTAGCGGAATTTCCGGCGGCTATTTATCTCACCACTCGCCCTGATCTCGGAGATGTATCTCAAGGTGAAGTTGTAACTCGAGATAATTTTGTGCGACTTTTTGGTGGAATTTTAAATCCAAAACAATTGGATGGACTTCGACTTTTAACCACTCCATTTGCACAACAACAGTTTAACCATTTTGACGATCGCCGCTCAATGAAACCTCATATCGGAGTGAGCTGCCTTGACTGCCACTCCAACGGACACACTAACAACGGATTCCACTTGGTTGGTGACCGAAGGTCTCAAGAATTTAGACCTCGCCTCGATACTCCGAGCTTGCGTGGAGTTCATATTCAGAGACTATTTGGCTCGCAACGTGGTTTAAGATCGGTGGAGGATTTTACGGAGTTTGAACAAAGAGCGGCTTACTTCGATGGCGACCCTGTAGCTGCGACCAAAAAAGGAATGAATCCGCTTGATCGCGGAACGCAAGTTCACCATATGGCTGAGTTTCAATCGTTGTTGGATTTTCCACCGGCACCAAAATTGGATCTCTTCGGGAAATTGGATCCGACAAAAGCGACCGAAGCCGAACTTCGCGGGGAACAGATTTTTAATGGTAAAGCTCGCTGCAACACTTGCCATTCGGCTCCCTATTACACGGATAATCTTGCACATGATTTAAAGCTCGAGCGTTTTTATACGCCTCGACAGATCAATGGCATGATGGCTTTTGCAGAAGGCCGAATCAAAACATTTCCACTCCGCGGAATCAAAGATTCTCCGCCGTACTTCCATGATGGTCGGCTGCTGACTTTGGAAGATACAGTGGAATTTTTTAATTTGATTTTGCAAACGCGTTTGACAGCTGAAGAAAAAGCGGACTTAACGGCTTTCTTGAAAACCCTATAAATATAGGCGGCCCCTCTCTCTTACGGGGGCCATTCCTTCCCAACTGACCCCATTCAATGGGAGTTTGCCTCTAATTCCTCTACGCTACCGCGGCGGATTTCTTAGTGTTTTCAAATCTGGTTCTGGCCGCCTTGGTAAACTCTGATTTGCTTCGCAAATCAGAGTTCTCGAGTTTGGCCATTTTTCTGCGCTATTTCAAAATTGATTTCGATATTGTCACTTAAACGTCATTAAAAGAAAAAAGAGACCTTCCATAAGATCACCATATTCTCCTTAATAACCAAAGCAAGGAGGGTGTTTATGAAAGGCCTGCTATTAAATACAGTTTTAAGCCTACTAGAGAATTGGTACCACATTTTTCCTCAGGACAGAACAGCTCATCGAGCTGTGATGATTTCTTTAAGTTTGTTTTTGGCTACAGAGCGAAAAACATTGTCAGAAGGGATTCGAGAGAGAGGGTTAGATCAGCAGGACTGGAGTGCTGACTATAGAATATTTAGTCGTACGCAGTGGTCGCCGTGCGATTTGTTTCGTCCGATGTTGGAAAAAACGATGGAGTTGTTACCTGATACAATTGTTACGATTGGTTATGATGATACGTTAATGCGTAAAACGGGAAAGAAAATAAAATCAAGTTCCTGGCAAAGAGATCCTTTATCTCCAGTATTTAATTGCAATTTGGTTTGGGGTCTACGATACCTTCAAGGTTCGGTCTTAGTGCCTCTCTATAATAAGGATAAAAGAACTCCACCGCGAGCCGTTCCGGTGCAGCTCAGTCAGTTACCAAAATTTA
>JBFWYS010000523.1:0-2979 GCA_050186175.1 Pseudobdellovibrionaceae bacterium | reverse complement strand
TGTAATTGATAAAAGACATTACAGCTCCACTCGATTGTCTAAAGCGCGGCCAATGGTTCTGTCGTCAATATAATCCATATCGCCGCCAATTGGAACCCCGTGAGCAATTCGGGTCATTCGTAAGTTATTATCCCTTAAGAGTTTGGTTAGATAGAGAATAGTTGTATCGCCTTCAAGGTCGGCATCCAAAGCTAAAATCATCTCGCGAACCGCGGGACGTTCGCCATTGAGTCCCGCATCGAGTTTATCGACGAGTTCTTGGATTTTCAAATCTCGCGGTTCAATGCCTTCAAGAGGGGAGATTACACCGTGAAGGACGTGATAACGACCTCTAAAAGCTCCTGAAGATTCAATTCTCATGATGTCTGAAGGTTCTTCGACCACACAGATGATGTCATCTTGGCGATGAACATCCGTGCAGTACTTGCAAAGATCTGAATCGGTGTAATTAAAGCAGCCAGGACAAGTGTGAACTTCGGCGCGAACCTGTAAAAGAGATTCGACTAAACGATCGGTGTAGTCTTGAGGCGATTGCAAAATATAATAGGCCAACCTTTGAGCTGTTTTGGGCCCAATTCCCGGAAGACGGCTGAGTTCATGTACTAGTTTCTCAAGTGCTGCAATTTCTAACATAGTTGTTTATCAAAACATTCCTGGGATATTTAATCCGCCAGTGACCTTTTCCATTTCTTTTGCTGTAGTCTCTTTACAAATTCTGACTGCATCATTGGTCGCTGTCAAAATTAAATCTTGGAGCATATCCACGTCACCAGCGGCATCCGGGCTGATTTTAATAGCCATCATCTTGTATTCGCCGTTTATGGTGATTTTAACGGCTCCGCCACCAGAAGTGCCGTCGTATTCGCGTTTTGCGAGCTCTTCTTGCGTCTTTTTCATTTTACTTTGCAACTGATTGGCTTGTTTCATCAAAGCTTGCATGCTTCCTGGCATTTTCATGATGTCTCCTTTTATCGACCTTTGGTCGAATCTCCTTAGCTATTTTCTTTGATTGATTTGATTTGTGTTTTAAAAACGGATTGAGCTTTTTTCACAAGAGGGTGTTCGGCCACTTCTTCTTTGAGTTTGTCGATACGCTCTTGTTCTTTTTTCGCGGTCATCATTTGAGCTGAAATAGTTTCTTCTTTGCCCTCAGTCGAAGACTTGAGTTCAAGCGCAAAACCCTGTCCCCAAAATTGTTGAACAAAGCCTTGTAACTTTTGTTGGGCAGATGACTCTTTCATCGCATCTTTTAGAAATTGTAACTTTGATGGAATTCCCAAAGACAGAACCTGCTCTTTAATTCCCACAAAATGTAAATTTTCGATTTTGGCACCAAATAAAGGATCTGAGATCTTAATATTTTGAACGAGCTGGTGCCACTTCTCCTCGGCCTTTGCCGGAGGCTTCGACTGATTGGCAACCACTGTTGCCGACGGAGTTTGAGGTTTTGCTAAGGGTTTTGCAGGAGCGGCTTGAGAAACACGGATGGACTCTCCCGTTCCAAGAGATTCGATGAGTTTTTTGATGCTTGCCATTTGTGGAGCGTTTACAGCTCGAAGTAAAATCATTTCTAGAACCACTCTTTGATCTTGAGCCTTTGGAAGATCATTCGCACCTTTTAACAGCATGTCGAAGAGCAAATGAATATCTTCCTCTGAAGGATGAGTTCCCAATTCTTTAAGAAAAGAAAATTCGGAATCGGGAACCTCAATGAGAGGATTTTTTTCTGGAGAAATTTTTACTAAGAGAAGATGGCGAACCATTTCTAAAAGATCGGCAGCAAAAAGTGCAGGATCGTATCCGGCCTTAAATAATCTCTGTAGAAGGGACAACATTTCAGTTGTGTCTCTTCGAACCAAAATAGAGAGAGTGTCTAAAAGCAAAGTGCGATCTGTGAGACCTAAAACTTGAACGACAGTCTCACGAGTAAGGGGACCATTTGCAAACGTGATCACTTGGTCTAAAAGACTCTGGCTGTCGCGCATAGATCCATCACCCTGACGGGCGATAATCCATAGAGAATCGTTATCTGCCTTCACTCCTTCAGCCTGACACATTTGTGCGAGCTTCTCGGTAATTTGGCGAGTTGGAATACGACGGAAATCAAAACGCTGACAACGAGAGAGAATTGTTTGCGGAATTTTATGAACTTCAGTTGTTGCGAAAACAAAAATTACGTGTGGCGGTGGTTCTTCGAGAGTTTTTAAGAGAGCGTTAAAGGCACTTGTTGAAAGCATGTGAACTTCGTCGATGATGTAGAGTTTGAATCGACCGGTTGAAGGCATTTGGCCGACGGTCTCACGTAGTTCACGAATTTGATCAACGCCGTTGTTCGAAGCCCCATCGATTTCTAAAACGTTAAAGCTGCGGCCTTGAGCGATGTCTTCGCACTCAGGACAAACGTGGCAAGGAACAAAATCTTTAGCATTTGGGCAACGAACACTTTTTGCGAGAATTCGAGCTGTCGAGGTTTTTCCGGTTCCGCGTGGACCTGTTAACAAAATCGCATGATGAAGTCGGCCATTGCGAAGAGCATTGAGCAGTGTTTGACTGACATGATCTTGGCCAACGAGTTCGTCAAAAGATTTCGGTCGCCATTTGCGGGCGAGAACTTGATACGACAAAAAAACTCCGAGGTTTCTGGGATCAAAAAGCGGCCAGGCACCCCACATCGCAAAGCGTTCTTACTACCCTTGCTTCCTTCCGGACCTGGGGGGGTTCATAAGACCGTCAATCGTATGGGACCCGGCCACTCATTGAATTAGCCCAATCTCCTCTTTCACTCAACGAATCCTCTCATTAACGCAGCCAGCAACCAGAGGTTCTATAATAAGGGTTTTTTGAAAGGTGAGAGGAAGTGGTTCCTAAAAGATAAATTTCGGATTTAAAAATAGAATTTTGGATTTCTTTGCACTTCAAAAGTCTCAAACACCTGCTATTCCGGGCCAAACGGCCCGGGCCGCATTGCAGCTTCGGGCT
>JBFWYS010000522.1:0-2995 GCA_050186175.1 Pseudobdellovibrionaceae bacterium | reverse complement strand
TCAATCATCTTTACAAAAGTCTACCGACAAGCGGGTTAAAGGAATGGTTGACAATTTTAGAGTGCAGGAGGCGGTTCAGTCGAAATACTATGAAGAAAGTAAAGAAGCTCTCGCTGACGGCTATCAGGAAGCATTAAGTGGAATTCGTTCTAAACACATGACAGAGATGGCAGATTTGACAAACCGTCTCGAGACGCGAGTTCGCAAAGCTGAAGAGAAATTCGATGATGAAGTTGGAAAGATGAAAGCGCAATATGAGGGCGAAATTGCCTCGATTGAAAAACAAAATGCCACGAAACTTAAGGATCAAGAGAAGTTTTTTAATCAGAAACTTCAAAGTCGTGAAAAGTCATTAAAAATGGATATTGCAAATCAGGAGCTCAAGTATGAAGGTAAACTTGCCGAGCAAAAAGAAATGCATGATAAGGAAGTCGATCGAATGAATAAAAGACAGCAAGAAGAGATCACAAATTTAGTTGCAAGGATGAGTTACACCAAGAAATCGTAAATAATTGTTGTTGCCAAAGGGCAAAATAATTAGATTTGCCGAGGGCCAAATATGTTAGCTGACCGTAGAGCCAAAATTGTAGCCACTATTGGACCCGCAACCCGGAGCCGAGAAGCATTAGAGAAATGTATCCGCGCGGGAATGAACGTCGCCAGATTGAATTTTAGTCATGGCTCTCACGAGGACCATCTTCCAGTCATTCAACATTTACGCGAGCTTTCTAAAGCGCTTCAAGCTCCAGTAACTATTCTCCAAGATCTACAGGGGCCTAAAATTCGAGTTGGTAAATTCAAAAACGGATCGATTCAGCTTGCTGATGGCGAAAAAGTAGTTATTAAAGGTGCGGATGTTGTTGGTGAGCCGGGATTAATTCCGACAGATTTTTACGCACTTCCAACTTGTGTTAAACAAGGAACAAAGATTTTATTGGACGACGGTCTTTTAGAGCTTCGAGTGGAGAGTGTTCGCGGGGATGAAGTCGATGCGACTGTTATATATGGAGGAACATTAAAAGATCGAAAAGGCTTGAATGTTCCGGGGGCAAACTTGCCGATTGAGAGCATGACCGAAAAAGATAAAAAAGATTTGGAATTCGGCTTGAGTCAAGGCGTAGATTATGTTGCGCTCAGTTTTGTGAGGCAAGCTCGGGATATTCGTAAACTCCGAGAAATTATTGAATCAAAGAAGTCAGATGCACGAGTCATTGCCAAGATTGAAATGTTAGAAGCGCTTGATCATCTAGAAGAGATCGTGCGTCTTTCTGACGCCGTAATGGTGGCCCGTGGAGATTTGGCTATTGAAGTCGGCCAGACTCAATTGCCGGCATGGCAAAAGAAAATCATTCACATGTGCAATCGATTGCGTAAGCCGGTTATTACAGCAACGCAAATGTTAGACAGTATGGTGGAGAATCCTCGACCGACGCGAGCCGAGATCACAGATGTAGCGAACGCAGTTCTCGATGGATCAGATGCCTTAATGCTTTCGGCCGAGTCGGCTAGCGGAAAGTATCCCTTTAAGTGCATTCGCACTATGCATGAAATTATTAAAGAAGCAGAAACAACACAGTCGGAATACTATCAGATCAGTCTCGAGAGTGAGTTCTTAAGTGTCTCGGCTTCTATAGGAGCGAGTTCTGCCTTGTGCGCATTGAAACTAAATGCAAGCGCAATAGTCTGTCTGACATCAACAGGAAAAACTGCAAATGTCATTTCTGGATTTCGTCCTAAAGCGCGAATTATTGCCGCCACAGACAGTCTTCCAACGCTAAACAAGCTCGAGCTTATTTGGGGAATTCAAACAATTCCGATCTCGCCCTATAGCTCAGCAGCCGAAGCGATGGCGCAAATCGAAAGAAAACTGGTGAACTATGGTCTCGTAAAAACTGGCGATCAAATCATTCTGACGCTCGGTCAGCCGATCAAAGAATCGGCAAAAACTAACTCCCTGAGAGTGTACACAATCGGAGGAGAGGATCTGGGGCGTCTTCCGGAAGAAAGCCTTCCGCTGCGCTGCCAAGTCATTGAGGGTAATTTCTAGGGCACCGAAAAGAAAAGGTTGTTCTCGAAACCTCAGGATTAAAAATTTTCACCGGATATGCAGAGTGCATCCGAAAAATCCAAAGGTACGCCGCCCAAAGGTACGGCGTACCTTTGGGATTAGCCACGCGTCATGCGAGGTGGTTTTCTAGACGATGGGGGCGTCTTGTTGTTCTATCTTTTGGAAATCTGAACACTGCGCGCCTCAGGGCCTCTTGGATGCTTGCTCGATCTTCTTCGGAATATTTACGGTTGAGCCAGCTAATGTGGTTACTAGGGTTATCAAAAAGGAAGGTGTCTTCGACGACTGGAATTTCTAGAGCTCCCTTTCCTAAAATTCCGTACAAAGTGCTATACGGATAGTTTTCCGGAGCTTTCGTAAGGCCGGCTTCGACCGGATTCCGGTAAACATATTTGTACGCTGTCTGAAAATAGTGATTACTGTCTATTCTGGTTTTATGATATGGGCCACCATAAACTTGATTAATTCTACCGGATCCCTCGCCAATTCTTTTGGACGTTTCGCGCATGAAATAGTTCATTGCTTGGCTCATGTTTCCTTTTGGGTTGCTGGCAATCATATGAAAATGATTTCTCATAAGTACAAAGCTGAAGATTCTTATTTCATAAGCGTGGTGAATGAAAAATAGATAATCAGACATGATGGTCCACACCTGCGGGAGCGGAATATGAAACCACTCTTTATTTACACAGCGAGCGCTAATGTGACTTGGAAACTCTACGTTTAATATAGTTTTTTTTCTTGGCATGAAAGTAAGGCAATTCAAAATCTTCGCCTGCGCGAACACTAAGTCGAATGTTTTGAATGTTAAGTGTATGGATGGATTTCGGAAGTTGCCGCGCTGCCTATCCAAAAGGTACGGCGTACCTCTTGTCTCTTGAGGGTTAGCGTGTTACCTTTTTTAGGGCGTAGATGATATCCCAGAAT
>JBFWYS010000521.1:0-3008 GCA_050186175.1 Pseudobdellovibrionaceae bacterium | reverse complement strand
GACCAGCAAGTTGTATTGGGATACACGCCTTTTACAAAATGGTCTCTTTATGGAAAAGCTGGAATCAAAGTAAATATTCCAGATCAAATCAATGTCCGAGTCCCCGAGAAAGAAAACGTGCTTCCAGGACCTGAGCGTAAAGAAAGAGTTCAAAGGTATATTGGACCTCAAGGTCTTATTGGCATCACAAGCGATTTTAAAATCATCGATACGATTAGTTTTTCAGCTGGATATGACGTTACTGAAAAAACGAAAGACAGTTATCGCGGATCCAAGGACTGGAAATACAGCATTCTCGAAAAAAACACGAACTCCTCTGCACACAGAGCTAAACTTGGAGTTTCTTACGACACAACAAGGGCGTACTTTCGAAAGCAAGCTGCTATTCCGGCTCTTGTCAGCTATGAGTGGAACGACACAGTTGCAGGCCGAAACATCGAACGACAAACGGTGAATGAACTTTGGGTTACGGTCTTCTTTTGATTAGGACAAAAATGAGATACTTTGGAGTTTTATTACTACTAAGCTTAGCTTTTCTCGGAGGATGTTCTCCGAAAACGGAGAGCCGCGAGTATTCAGCCCCAAAGAAAATTGAAGGACCTATTCATAAGGATACACCGATTCGGATTCAAAACTCAGAAGAACAAATGTCTGAATTGCTTAAATGGAACAATGTTGAATCATCTGCCGTCTTTTTTAATGTCACCCGAGATATGCAGATCCTTGGTGAAAAAACCATGGATCCCGATTTAATTCAGACATCTTCAAAAATGTTTCGATCTTTTTACCTGACAAATGATACTGCAACTGCGATCGCCTTGGAAAATAGTCCATATATTGAAGCTGCAATAGGCGAAACTCAAAAAGATGTTCAAGAACAGATGGCTTTTTACAAAAAATTTCTTGATAAAGAAAAAAAGGATCTCACTCGATTTATCTCGGACTTCGGAGATAAATACGCGTGGGACCGCGAACCACAAAAGCCGGCTGCGGCCTTTAATCAGGCCATTTATTTCCTCCGCGGGTTGAGCAACTCATTACGAACTTCGGAAGTTGACCCATTGATCGGCAACACAATCCGAAATGCTCTTACAAAAAGAGAAATTCCAAAACTCGTCGAAAGAAAAGCTTTTCTCGAAAATATCGAAGCAACAGAAAGTGTCGTACAAACAATCGAACAGATTTTGGCATTCGCTTCGCTGATGCAGGTTGATATTCCTGCCGACAATATGAACCAAATCTACAACGGAAAAATGATCGGCGCCAATATCGAGCGAATTGCAACCGAACAGGATGCTCTTGGAGTTCTCATTGAGATTTGGAGAATGCTGACCCCCGAGCAAAAAAGGCAGCAATTCGGAAATGTCTCAATGGAACTGCATGACTTCCTTTCTGCTAGATCCGAAGAAGGTCTCGAATGCCTAAAAAGTAAAGATTGTGGAGGTTTTTTCTTAAGCTTGGCAAAAAGCTGGAAGATCTTCCCTGAACTCAGAAAATATGGCGTTCAAAAGTTACGCTCGGAATTACAAGCAGCAGTCAAAAATTATGCCGAGACTGAGTTTTCAACGCAGATCTTAAATTACCTTCCTCTTCTCCCACGAACCGTGACGGCTGAAATCCTGGCGGAAATTGCAAAGAACGAAAAATTGCTCCGGAAAATTTCAACCAATTACAGTGGCTTTGTTAAAGGACATGTACGCAATTGGGGTAAAGCAGAATTCAAGAATTTAAAGGGGTCGATGCCCGCGATCGAAGTTCCTGAAATTGAAGTCACATTGAAAAATCAAAAAATCTATCTAAAAACTGCACCAAATTCCGTGTCCATGACCGGTGCTGCAACTCTCGGAGCCTCGATGAGTCGAGCTGCAATTGAAATGGAAGCAAAGTCTGAGAGCGATCCTGCCTACACGCGTGTCTTGGCTCTTCAGCAACTAAATAAGCTCCTCGTCATCGGTGGCTTTAAAAAAGCTTCTGGCCAGCTTTTTTCTTCCTTTGCAATGTCTGTAAATTTAGCTCCGAAAACGACTGGTTTCTACATTCGTGATTTGAATTCATCAACTGAGCTTCATGCTGTTCCTGACTCTATTTATTTAAAGGACTCTTTTACTCCCGACACCAAAAAAACCGAGAGAACTGTTTCTGTTCTTTCGCAGGCTGAGCTTTTAATTGGAATTACTTCGATGATTGGAATCCTCAAAGATTGGGAAGAAACATCTTTTGATGCACTTCTGGGTCAGGTGAAAGTTGGCGATGTCGTTTCCGATGCGCCATCGGATGTGACCGAGATGAGTTTATTCCCGAAAGAAATGTTATTCGCTCTTTCCGTTGGAAACGCAGCTGCAATTCTAAAAAACATGACGTTGCCTGGATCTCCACTTGCAATGATCACAGATAATTATTCGTTGATCTGGGGTGACCAAATTGCAACCTCAAATGAGCGAGCGACGATGGCCGCAGTTTTCGATATCGCAAAGGGTGCGCGTAAAGAAACAACTGATACAGTTGCTTTGAGTCGCTATCTATTTGCCCTCGCTAGCTTCTTTCGAGAATCCGCAGATCTTATTAAAACTCAATCTCCTTTCTTAACGGAAAGATCTGACAACTCATTGAGCCCAACAGAACAAATTGTCGAAGCACGAGACCAAATGAAACTTCTCATGCTTGGAATCAGCAACTTTATTTCGAGCCGTCTTATCCTAGACGACGGTGGAGTCACAGCCACAGCGGATTTAAAGACGATGGCGAGTCTTCAAACTCTTTCTCAAGAAAGAACCTTAGAAGCGCAAATCAGCGCCATTGAAGGTCTTTTAGAGAGTGGAAATGCCTTGGGTGTTGATGTTTATAAATGGTCTGCCATCGAAATTTATTATTACATGAATAAAAAACTGTGGAATCCAGAGTTGTCTTTTTACCAGGTGTCAGAAAGCTCCAAGGAAATCCCTTCAGTCCCACTTATTGTTCGCACTCTGCGGATTTTAAACGATCTCAAAGATGAATTGCCACCAGAT
>JBFWYS010000520.1:0-3037 GCA_050186175.1 Pseudobdellovibrionaceae bacterium | reverse complement strand
TCCCAAACCAGTTTGGCACCTATAGCATGGCAGAAGTATCGATCGATGAGGAGTTATTAAAAGAGATCGCTCATGAAACTGGCGGCCAGTATTTTTCAGCAACCAACTCCCAAAACTTGGCGTCCATTTATGCTAAAATCGATGAACTTGAAAAGAGCGAAGCCGATGAACATGTTTTCTTGATTAGAGAGCCCCTTTATCAATATCCTTTAGGCGTTTCCTTGCTTGTTTTGCTGGCTCTTACCCTGTCCCAGCTCTTACCCCGGAGGACAGTCTATGGATCTTAGCCAACTTCATTTTGCTCAGCCTCTTTGGTTATGGACTCTGCTTGCCGTCCCTCTAATATGGGTTCTTTTTTTCCTGTACAACAAAGATCAGCACCCGATCCACCAATTAGAGAGCTTTATCGATAAGCATCTTCTTCCCCACCTTCTATTGAACAATCATGATAAGAAGAAAAAGCTCTTTACCCACCTGACTGTTTGGTCATTTGCCTGGAGCTGCCTAGCGTTTGGCCTAGCCGGCCCCCGCTGGGATTTTCGAGAAATCGTTACTTTCAGACGAGATCAAAGCCTTGCCGTCCTTCTCGATCTTTCTGAGTCGATGAACGCTCAAGATGTTTCACCTTCACGCCTCCGTCGCGCCAAACAAAAAATTGAAGACCTTCTCAACCTGTCCAAGGGGGTTAGAGTCGGCCTGATCGCTTTTGCAGCCGATCCGCATATGATCGTCCCTTTGACAGAAGATAAGGAGGCGATCCGCCATCTTCTTTCTTCTCTAGAAACTGATCTTGTCTATGTGCAAGGAAGCAAGCTCGCACCTGCCCTTGAAATGGCTGCCACGCTCTTCAACAACGACCCTGGCACAAATAATGCAATCGTTGTGATCAGCGATGGGGGATTTGAAGATGGCAGCGCTATTCATACTGCCCAAAGGATCGCAGAGAAGGGAATTGTTATTCATACCCTAGGAATAGGCACTCTGGAAGGAGCCGCTCTTAAAGATTTCTCTGGTGCAATCGTCAAAAAAAACGGCTCCCCAGTCATCTCTAAGCTAGAAAAAGAAAGGTTTCGCGAAATCAGTAAAATTGGGCGCGGCCGTTATTTTGATGCTGACCATTCGGAACAGATTGCTCTCCTATTCGAAGATCTGGAAAAACGGAGCGAGCTCCAGCAACAGATGGAAAAAAAGCAACGTTTTTGGGAGGAGCGCTTCTACTTGTTTCTCCTGCCCGCACTTCCTTTTTTCCTCTTATGGTATCGAAGAGGATTTATTTTTGCTCTTGCGCTCTTCATCCTTAAACCTGATTGCTCCCAAGCATCTATACTGCTTCCACTTGAAAGTTGGAGTTTTGCCTTAGCCGAAGGTACACATTCGCATCCGACTCTCCCAGGCTCTAGTTTATCAATAGCAACCTGGGCGGGATCGGATGCAAATCTGCCGCCTTCGGCGTTGGCAAATTCTCCAACTTTCAACTGTCAGCACTCTATTAGCCGGCATTTTTACAATGCAGAACAAAGGGCAGGCCTCGCTTACGATAACGAAGACTACGCAGCTGCTGCAATTGAGTTCGAAGACCCTTATAGAAAAGGGGTCGCCTACTATAAAATGGGCGATTACCCTGCTGCGGAGGAGATGTTTCGACAATCAACACGTCCAGAAGTTGCATCTAGCGCAGCTTATAATTTAGGCAATGCGCTGGTTCAACAAAACAAGCTGCATGAGGCAATTGCCGCTTACGAAGCAGTTCTCCAAAAATGGCCCGAACACAAGCTTGCCAAAGAAAACTTGGAAGTGGTCAAAAAAATGCTCGAACAGCAACAGCAAGCAGAAGAACAAGACTGCCAAAAAAAGCCGGAAGAACAAGATAAAAGGCAAAATCAAGAACAAAAAAAAGACAGTTCTCAAAAACAGGATTCAGAGAAGAGCTCAGAAAAGGAGTCGGAAGAAGATCCACTCCCCTCTGAAAACGAATCTAGCATGGCTCAAAATCAAGAGGACTCTGAATTAAAAGAACCATCTCAAAATCCCTCTGAAGATGAAGAATCTGGAAAGGATAAAGCAGAAACCCGGCAACCTGAAGAACAGTCGGTCGCTTCGGAGCAGAAGGGCGAAAGACCGGAGCCTCGTTCTCAAGAAGACTTGAATGCCGACCTTTGGCTCAACCAGATTAAAAGTGATCCCAATTTGTTTTTAAAGAACAAGTTCTACCTTGAATCTAAGAAGAACGGAACAAAAGAGGAAACTGACCCATGGTAAAAAAGACATTTTTTATCGTTCTATCAGCATTCTTTTTGAACCTAATTTCCACCACGCTTCTTGGTGCAGCAGACCTTACAGCAAGCGTCAGCAGCACGCAAGTGGAGCTAAACGATCGTTTTTCTCTTTATCTTACACTTAAAGATTCCTCTGCAAAAGAGGCGCCCGACATCTCCGCATTAAAAGAGCATTTTTTGATCCACTCCCAACACAAATCGACTAATACCACAGTCGTTAATGGCAAGGTTTCATCAAACATCACCTGGAAGCTTTCTTTAACCCCTAAAGTAGAAGGCCAGGTACAGATTCCTCCTATGTCTATTAACACAGCCGATGGTGTTCTTTCCACTCAGCCAATCTTATTAAACGTCACAAAAGGGGGCGATCGCCAATCCAGTGAAGATAGGATGGGTCTGAACATGTTTGTTAAGACAAGCAGCGCCGCTCCTTATCAAAACGAACCCATCATCTATACAGCTCTTCTCACTTCGAAATTGCCCCTTTATAATGTGCAAACCCAGAAAATGCAGGTAGAAGATGCCATTGTGGAACTGATCGATGAACCGAAACTGGAACAAAAGGTAATCGACGGAGTGATGCTCTATACCATTGAACTGAACTACCTCATTACTCCTTTAAAAAATGGATCTCTTACGATCCCATCAGTAGCTATTCAAGGAAATATCCTTCAAAAAAGAATGGGACAGCTTCGCTCTTTTTTTACTGATGATTTCGACCCTTTTTCCGCGATGCAAGGCTTTGAGAGCCCAGAACCTTT
>JBFWYS010000519.1:0-3040 GCA_050186175.1 Pseudobdellovibrionaceae bacterium | reverse complement strand
CACTTTGAGGCAACCAGGAATGATAGACGTTATTTCCATGATCAAAGGAGCCGAAGATAGATCTCAACTAGACTCAATCGTTGCTAAAACAGAATTTTATTACGCGATCTACAGTGCCTACCAAGAAATGACCAAAAACAAAAATCGCATGCAGAATATTTTAGACCAGAGTTACCTGACCATGATGTTAGGGCGTGCGATCGAGAAAAACCCGAGTCTCGCAAACGATTCACGAGTTTATGATTATTGTGAGGCCATCGAATCCCACATGAGCTCCGAAGAACCAATTGATTTTACAGAAGAGAAAAAAGCATTTCTGGATTTTCTGGGACAATCCGCTATAAATCCTACCGAAATAGGTTTTGATCCCAACTATCAAAGCAATTTGGATATAGTGTTCAATAAAAAAGGGTTGCACGTTAAAGGAGCCTGGGTTGATGAGATCTTCTCTTCACTTTACACAAAACCACCTAATCAATAACCAGCTTCTACTTCATCTGCTTCTTAAGTCCGATAGCGGCCATCGCATAACCTCCACTGGAACCGTCGATAAAATGGATATGTTGATTTTGACTCGCAGAAAATACCATACAAGTCATCAGGGCCTCCGATGATCGATGAACTCCGTAAAACAATTGTCCTGCTTTGTATTGTTCCGCTAAGAACTTCTCAATTGCTTCGGCCTGCCCTACATCGCAGTCAATCACCATACGAAGAGTTTCATCGAACTTTTTAAAATCGCTATTGATCACCAGTTCTTTTTTATATTTTTCTGGTCGAAATGGACCCAACCGGAAACTGAATTTCAAAGAGGCATTTGAAAGCAAAGTCCAGACTAGCGTCTTAAAAAAACTTAGCAAAAAGCCCTTATCACCTTTTTGAACACGAATCTCTTCCCAAAAAGTTTTTGGGATCCATCCCCATTTGAGGGAGCTCGACTGAACAGGGCTCGCCGAATTAAAATCTCCCTTTAGAATTTCTTTTAATGAATCTACTACCTTTTGCAAAATAACATTCGAATCCGCAGAAGAAGCGGGCTTACATAAAAGCGAAAGAATCAACCCTTTTTGACTCTTCAAAGGATTCAATCTGCAAGACAAGCCTTCAAGATTTGGTGCCTGTCCTGGATTCGCCGATAAAATTGTGGCTCCGTCCTCGCTTTTCTTAACCATTTCTTCTGCGCGGGTCAGAGCTGTTCCTCGAAACTGTGCGAGAAAATTTCCTGAGCTCAGCTCGTACTTGCCGATTTGCAATCTACAATTTTCAGAATAAAGCCTTTCAAGCTCCACAACGCCCACTCGCAACTCAATTGAAAACTCATGCCAGGAAAATGCTTGAAGACCTTTTAATTGCTCACACACCTGGTCACGAAAACGATTGGGAATCAAAATCGTTGCACCATCGCCTCCAAAGACAAATGGAAATTCATAGGCGCCCAACGAATTCAGGATACAAGTAATGCTTGCCGCTCCAACGATATTGACTTGTTTGTAGCGACCTTCTTGAATGGCCCTTGTTGAACCCCGCACATCTGTCAAAACAATACACCAGTCCTGTGGCACATCCACAAATGCCTTAGGATCGGTAATTTTAGAAAAATCTCGAAATGAGGGAAGGTCTTTATAAAAATCTAACGAGCTCATTTCAAAAGCTGATCATGATTTTAAAAAATCGTCTACAAGCAATTGAACTGCGCTCGCCAGGACGCTTTAAACTAAAGGCCTAACTAAGTAGCATAAAAATCGGGTGCTCGTTGGGATGCTCTCTCATCCGCTACTTGGACTTTCGGCACTAAATTCTTCAGGAGCATAAGGCTTTCGCGAATGTCCTCACTGAAAGACTTCAAATCTAAATTCGTCCCTTTTCCAGGCATAAACATCAAATCAATGTCATTCTCATGAATCAGGTAATGAAGCCCGAACATGCTTAAATAGGGAATGTAAATTCCAGGGCGGCCCACCGTGCGGTTTCCTGGATACATTTTTGGATGCGAAGTGATTCCGTCCGCTTTACATCCTGGAATTCCTGTCATCAGCATAAAGAAAACTGCTATGCTTTTTTGCAAAGGAGAGGCCTTCATCATCCAATAATGAAGAATATGAATCGTCGGCATCCCAGCTCGAGCTTCGTTTTGCGCCGCTTTATAGGATTTAACAGCTTTCTCCAACGACTCAATTAACGTCTCCTTACTGCTTTCACCCTTCTGAGCGAGATCAATGAACTCTCGCACTGCAGGAGTTGAAACTAGAGCATGGTTCAGACCCATCCCTCGATAAAGGCTCATATTTACAAGCTGGATAATGCTGGCAAAACGACCGATTTGTTTTTTTGATGCCATTTGTAAAGCGATCATGAAAAGTGTATCTGAATTTGCCAAGGAATTCCTTAAAATTCCATTTCCGATGTCTTTCAATCTAAAGTAATCCGAAGTCGGTCGAATAAACTCGTTCACTTCCTTTTTCCAATTCTCGACGGCATTTGTAGGAACCATAAATGGCAAATGTGTAATTGCACTTCTCGAGGACTCTGTTACCTCATTCTGCAGCTTTAGATTTTTTGCACCTAGAAACAACTCGGATGCAAATCGCAAACCCACATTTCCGTCAATATAATTTCGATTGCTCTGAACTGAGGCTGCCTGCCCATTTTCATACACTACAATTTGCAGGCTTGTATGAAACCATCTGTTTGCGAGATTTCCAGTATAAGTCATCCGATGAAGCTCTCCTCGCTCCTGAGGAGGAGACATCGTCTCGAAATTCACGAAAAACATGGACTTATTAATAACAGCGAGGCTCTCGCGATTTACAACGTCTTTTTCTAGAATAGCCATCCACTTGCCAACAGTTCCTCTACGGCATCCGGTGAGGTGCGCAAGGCCACTCGCTCTTTCAATCGATTTAGCACTCAAAATTTTCTTGAAATCAGTACAGACAGCCTCCGGCGAGTAAGGCGTAGGTAAAACATATTTATAAAAGACACCCTCACGCAGTAGAATAATGTAACCCGTATTCTCCGCTTTCACCAAAACATCGGTTTT
>JBFWYS010000518.1:0-3040 GCA_050186175.1 Pseudobdellovibrionaceae bacterium | reverse complement strand
AAGAAGATATGGATGACCCGCCCTCCCTTTTCCGAGTGCTGGTTAACTCATAAGTAATAGTAAGTTTGCGAAAATACTAATGCTTAACGAGAAGAGGAGTCATCCATGAAAAAAGAAATACTATATGCAGGTCTTGATGTCGACGATCAAGCTTATCATTTTTTTGGTTATTCAAAGACAACTGGCGAAACTATTGAATTTAAATGTTTTCCCTCGGTCAGTAATCTCGAGAAAAAGCTTCAAAAATTTGAAGCAGAGCGTTTTGAAATCCGCATGTGCTATGAGGCAAGTTACTTGGGCTTTTCTCTGCAACGAACACTTTCTAAAAAAGGATATTTGGTTGAGGTCATTGCGCCTTCATTAATTCCAGAAATTAGTTCTAAGAAAATCAAGACCGATAAGCTCGATGCGGAAAAACTCGCTCGCTATTATTCAAATGATCTTTTAACTGTGGTTCACGTTCCTACGGAAGAAAACGAAGCCGATAGAGATCTAGTAAGAACTCGAAAATTTTTAATGGATCAATTGATCGCGACGAAAAATCACATCAACTCATTTTGCCGTAAACTCAGTTTGGATTTTAAAAAAGAAACGAAATTAAAAAGTCTTTGGACGAAGACCTACATGGTATGGCTTGAAGAAAAAGTCGGAAGCCTTGAAATTAGGTCTCAGAAAACTCTGCTCACTAGTCTGTTGCAGAGTTACTTTAGTCTTGAGAATCAGATCGAAGCTTTGGAAATGGAAATTGAAAAATTAGCTGCAACTGAGAAATACTCTAAATCCGTCTCGTATTTAAATTGTTTCCGTGGTCTTAAAACTCTCTCGTCATTAACGATCGTTCTTGAGCTTGGTGATATCAGGCGTTTTAAACATCCAAATCAACTTACATCTTATAGTGGCCTCGATATTAGCGAGAACACCTCCGGCGGAAAAGAAAAGAAATTTGGCATTACGAAAATGGGGAATCGGCATGTGCGAGTCACTGTCGTTGAAGCATGCCAGTACGCAACTCATCCCATAAGGGCGGGGCGCGCTTTACGCGAACGGAGAAAACTCGCAAATGAAGAAGCGATTCAGATTGCAGATCGATGTATGCGAAGGCTTTACAAGAAAGGTCAGCACTTGCACTTTAAAGGCAAGCACACAAATAAAATCAAGGTGGCGTGTGCGAGAGAAATGCTGGGATTTATCTGGGAAGCTTTAAATAAAGCCGCATAAGAATTGTTTTTTTAGAAATAAAAGCTTTACGGAGAAAAGGTGTTTTGTTGAAGATATGCAGCCCACGAGTTGGCACCTAGGCTTGGGTACTTGAAATAAGATAGTGGATAGGCATGTTTCGGACCAACTAAATGCGTTAACCAGCACGCGAATATGAGTTTGAAGGTTCTCGATACTTATTCACCTTTTCTCTGTTTTTAAATTTAAATATTACTTGTGAATGGGTCATCCATATGAGTGCCAATAAAACTTTCATTTTGAACTCCTCGAATACTAAAGAATTAATACAAACCTAATGCCACTTCTTATAGGGTTTATTTTCTTTACCCAGGCGGCTTATCCAAAATGAGAGGGTAGGATGGCTAACTAGTAGACATTTGTCAGATGATCGACATGAATTCCATTTACCAGTATCTTTCGCCATCAAATAAGATTTGGGTATGGATGCGAGTTTATAGATAAGTTCAGATGCCATTTGTATCCTGAGTAACGCTATATCACTGCTTCAAATTTTGTCGAGAGGACGTCTCCAGTAGGGTTGTATTCCTACATTCCTATAGTATCGACGTATGTCCAGTGCTCATTGAAAAATCTAAATTTATCAGATTCGATATGTGAGAATAGTTTCTATTAGGATTGGTTCTTCTAAATTAAGAGAGGCAATATGGGTTCTCAAATGAGAGTAATGGTAATAGTTTTCCTGGTTGGGGCCATTTTCGCAAATAAATCGGCAAACGCGAATATCCCCCCGGAGAAGTTGCGTAATTTAAAAATCTGTTTATCTGGTCTTTATAAAAATTTTTGGGCACAAGCTACGCGAGGGGGAGGGTTGTTTATCCCTGTCTCGCTTAGAGGCTTAGGAGAGGCTCCGAATAGCCTGGTTCAAAAAGGGGAAGAGGCATTTTTATATGTTGATGACAAAGGCGCAAAGCTACTTAATCCAGTCTTAAGTAAGACGTTTGGAAGTGAAAGAGAGTATCGCTTTGTGGTGCGTCCGGATGATCCAAAGATGCAAAGCACAGTTTCCATACGAATTTCAAACGATACGAATATTCCAACTACTGGTGGAGGAGGAGGCGATGATATTGAAGAAATTAGGAAAGGCCACAAAGAGGTTGATTTAAATGCGGTCCAATTGTCCGAGATACTCGATCGATCTTTTACTAAACTCGAGTTGGAAGAAATCAATCGGGAGTTAGCGGAAAATCTAAAGGAAGCCCAGTCAGCAACTGAGTACCGATTTGAATCAATCGTGGATAAGAATGGAAAGGAAATTGGTGGAAACTCTAAACCCCTCTATCTGACTGGTCAGGAATTGCAGAAAAAAAAAGCACGATATATTGGTTGGCTTAAGGATCATAAAACTTCGTTGTTGGCATGCAATAAAATGAATACTCCGGGTCTAGTTAAACGCGCCCAAATTTTATCGGAAAAATTAGATGGGCAACTAGAGCTCATGACCCAGGCACCTGATTCCGAAGTTGGACCTGGAAAACAAACTACAGGAATTCCAGAAAAGTAACGAAATCTCTTTTCGCGCATTGTAGCTCGCACGGGAGCGCTTAGGGACATTTTGAATCCAGCTGTGAAAATTGAAATCGAAGGAACTTGCGACTCTTCTGCTCAAGAAATAATCAAAGCGGTCGGAACTCATTCTTATCGTTGTAAACACCTCTAATTTATCCTATAAAATTTCGGAACAAATCTGAAAATGTTTCCGAACCCCCGGAAAACCTCATCCATCTAGTAAAAGCTGGGTCAGATTGGCACTGATTCAAATGGCACAACCGTTGCTAAACTGCCCATTTGCGTCGCCTTTAAA
>JBFWYS010000517.1:0-3044 GCA_050186175.1 Pseudobdellovibrionaceae bacterium | reverse complement strand
CAAAGGTGGTTTTGTCTTGCTGAAAACTCTGGGGAGCAACAGATTCACGCGTGATTTGGATGCTCTCAGTAACGACATCGATAAGGAACAGGTTGAAGAGCTGGTCCCGCAAGCTCTCGCGCTTGATTTGAAGGATGGTTTTTGGTTCGGTGATGTCAAAGTTGAATCCTTGGATGAACAGGGCGAATATGGAGCTTTGCGCTTTAACTGCGCTTATCAAATAGGGGATCCACCATCAAAAAGCGATGCGCTTAAGAAGCTATCTCGCATCCATTTTGATGTGGGTTTTGGCGATGCAATTCCGGGCAATTTGAAACGGGCGACGATGCCGTCGCTTCTGACATACGAAAATCAAACCTCATGGAGGGTCTATCCACCAGAGTTTATTTTTTCCGAGAAACTTCAAACTTTTGTCAATCGTTCGTCAGTCAATTCGCGCGGTAAGGATATTTACGATATGGGGATTTTGTTCGAGCAGTGTGACTCCAAAAAATTGACGGTGGCGATTCGCGAAACTTTTAGACGTCGAGAAACAGAAGTACCGGAATCATTTTTAGAATTTGCTAATGGAGTAGATACGGCAATGCTCAAAGCCAGTTGGAATAGCGTGAAATTCACGAATGAAGAAAGCTCTTTTTCAGGAGCTTGGGATTTGTTTATGGATCACCTTGCGAAGATTGATGGTCTTTTCGAAGTAAAAGACAGTTAAAAGCCATCACGGTGACCGAAGCTGATTGCGGGGTATGGTGTTTTCGGCCAACCCAAACTCTCATTTTCATTTTGAACGACTTTAAAATTCTTAAAATAGGTTGCAGCCAACTCATTTAAAAAAAAGGTTGCCCTGGGCGTGTGCTACTGAAGCTATGGAAATCGCCAAAAATAAAAGGGGCATCCTCATGTGTATTTATCGGTTCAATATTATGCATTCTGAAATTCATGGGCCTAGACCAAAATCCAATGTTACAGAGTCGCAACGACACCATTAATGCGGAGACTTAAAATCGCGATAGAAGGGGACAGTACGAATCGAAAATGTACGCTGGTCGCAAAGCCTCATATTGTGACCGCTACCTCAACGCTGGGTCACCTGCGGCTCACCCACATTTTTCCAAGCTTGCCACATTAAATAATTTCAAGTACTTAAGCAATCGTATGCCCGAACTCCCAGAATTGGAAGCTGCACAAAAACTCCCCCGATGTTTCCAAGAATTGGTCTTTTATTTTGATGTCATTGGAGTATAAATAAGAAATGACGTCATTTGTTTTGCTCCTGGCTTTAAGTAAGACCACTCTCGCGAACCCGCCAACCGCAGAGCCGCAATTAATTTCGAGGCCCGCAGGGGTCACAACTAATACGGCTGTGACCACTCGAAGTGTGATTATCAATTCGCTTGTTGAAGCCGCTCTATATTCGGAGCACCAAGGGAATTTGCACCTCATTAAGCCGGGGAGCCTCGAGTTCCCTCAGGCGGTAACAGCCTCATTACTTGAGCTTGTTGTCTCTCAAGAGGCCGACAATTTTAAAGTCGGAACCCCTTCGTTGGATGAAACTCAAAGTTCTTTAGCAAAAGTAAAAGCTGAGGTCGGCCAAGTCTCGGGCTGGAAGGAAATGGAAGTTAATGACAACGAACTCAGTCTTTTGATCGCTAGAAAGACCAAGGCCAAAAAGTTCATTCGTTTTAAGACTGAATCAACGCAAGTTTCAATAACTGACACCGAAGCAAAAGATTATTTTGATAAAAACAAAAACAAGTTTGGCAATCTCCCATTTTCTCAGTTCCGCGATAACATCAAAAGCCTGCTCGCCAAGCAGCAGTTGGACTTACGATTGCGAGAGTGGTTTGAGGTTCTAAAGAAGAAATACTCAGTTCGCAATCTCGAGTTAGAAAGAAAAATGTGAGTTTGGAATACCTCCGAGCCGTGGATTTCGCAAAAGCGAAGTCACTCATGCAGGTTCTTTACTCTCCTGGGAATCCTGGTTTTAATTGGCCTCCTGAAGCTTTTCAAAATGAGTGGATGAGCACTCAACAGAGGGGAGTCGCCGGCTCGAGTTCCGAACTTTGTAGTCTTCTCTGTTTTCGGATGTCCCAGGCGGCTTGGGAGATTTCAATTGTTGCCACAAATCCTCTTTTTCAAAAGCAAGGCTGTGCTGAATTCTTGCTGAGTTCATTTTTGGAGGAGTTTCGAAATGCTCCTGAGCCTTTTGTTAAACACGATTCTGAGGTCTGGCTAGAGGTTCATGAGCAAAACATCAAAGCCATCCGCCTTTATGAAAAAATGGGGTTCTCAAAGGTAGGGCGGCGACCTCGGTATTACACCGACGGTTCTGCTGCGATTCTCTGCACAACTCGATAAGCCCAAATGCCGAGTCCCCTTGCCTGACTCGCGGCATCGTTCGCGCAACATAACTCTTCAAGGTCCTTTAGTTTCCATCCGAAGTGCGGAATCCCTACGAAAAACTCTAATTTGGCGTGATTTGTTTGATTCTTTTGGATTCATTCCGAAGACCTTCGGTGGATTCTTCACTCGTCCTCCTAAGTCCTTGCCACCACAAAAGAATATTGCTAGCTTGGCCGGGTTCTGATGGGCTTTGTGGCCCATTTTTTTTTGTAATGGCGGAGCTATTCAAGATATTTGACGGCGGAGCCATTGAAGATGTTTAAGGCGTAAATAAGGAGCCCATGCTCTCGGATTCGGTTTTGCAAAAAATTACGGAAGTGGCAACAACAGTTGCAGCTCAAGAAGGCTGCAAACTTTATGATGTTGAATTTGCAAACCAGGCCGGGCAAAGGATTCTAAGAGTTTACATCGACAAAGAAAATGAACTCATAGGTATTGATGACTGCTCGAATGTTTCGAAGGGAATCAATACCTACCTAGACGCAGACGATGTAATTCCTGGCGGAGAGTACAATCTCGAGGTATCATCACCTGGTCTAGAAAGACGTCTTCGTGTCCCTTGGCACTTTGAGGCTGCAGCCGATAAAAAAATCTGGATGCAGATCAATCAAGCGCTCTCTAATTTCGGAGTTAAATCTCAGAGC
>JBFWYS010000516.1:0-3067 GCA_050186175.1 Pseudobdellovibrionaceae bacterium | reverse complement strand
CTTCAAAAAAATTCTTTTTGTTCACAAAGTGCAACGCTATTTCCCAAAGTTGAGCCATATTTTGGCTTCGAAAAAAAGCCTAGTTCGGCCCATTGGGAAGACTATAGGAGCCCTTGTATACCCCTGTATCTCCAAAAATCGGCATGTAAGCTGAACTTCTGACAACCCCACGGGGAGCACCTAATGAAACTTTCACTCTTGTCGCCTTTCAATTTCATCTAGTGCGCCTCGAGGCCGAAACTTATCAGTTGATCAAAGTAACCGACCAACGTTATGACTTGAGGGTCGGACCGACTGTAATTAAAAATTCAAGGAGATGACTATGACGAGTGTAATTTTGTTTTTGTTTGCCCCAATCGTCCATGCTGTTCCGCCTACGCCATTGATAGAATCGAAAATTATCAACAACGCTATTGTTGAATTTATGCCTCAATTGGGAGCGCCGCTTCGACATCAATATGTCAATAGCATCAGCCTTAATCGTAGCGAGGATGCTGGAAAAATTTTATTCTATTTTGTAACGACAGTCCGTTCTAACTGCAACGCTCAATTGAAGCTTCGAGTCGGAAGAAAGCAGTTACCAGATGGAGCAATATCAGAGATTCCAGAAGTAAAAAAAATCGAAGTTGAAAGCCTTGAAGCAGGCGGCTGCTAACCACTGCCTTCGCAGCTAAGGAATCGCTGAGAACTCAAAAAAGTCAATTTTTGTCGCTAGGAATGAAGTTCGACAGAAAATCAGAGGATTCATTTTGTATCTAAAAAAATGCCAAGTACTTTAAATTCAACAGAGTCTTCAAATCGTTTTAAATTAGTCTTAGTTAATGGAACTTACTGAAAATAAACCTTCTAACATTACGGCATATACATTGCTCTAATTTAGATCTTATACAAGGAGAGAGTTATGAAAAGACTCGCGAAGATCTTAGGAGGCATCTGTTTTTTAGTACTTGCAAGCCAAGCTTATGGGGGCGATGTCGGCTATGGTTTTGACCCACACGGTTTGTGCTTTCGTTATGTGAATGGAGTTAAAGGTCAGATGCAAGACATTAAAGTATGTCGTTTATACGAAGGAACAAGCTTTGGTTTTAGTACAGGGGATACTTGCAATGAATATCCATTTTTCTCAAACGGGACATACACTATAAACGGAAGAGCAGGGTTATCACAGTCTGAATTCTGGAAGTGCCAGCGGGATTGTGAAATTCGCGGTCTAGACAGTGGTGGCGATGGAAAAACAATGAAGTGTCGTAAGTAGTGGTGGTTTTGGTAATCAATAACTTGTTAGATGATCGCCATTAGATCATCAAGACAACGACTTTCCAAGTCGACGATCGGAATACGCCCTACTTTCAACTCCACCAGTGGTGCTGAAGCGCGAAATATTCGCACGAACCTTTGGTTGCCTAAATCATCACCCGCCGCAATAATCGACGTATGCAAATCGAATTCTTCGGACGCATCGACATTCCTGATCTACTCGCTCACGGGCACTCTGTCGGCTGGTACCAGCAACGCGATTGGGAGTGTTTTGTTGATAACGGAATTGTTTTCGGTCATCGCACCGAAAAAGGAAAAATTGTTTCGAGTGCTGTGGTCTTGAAGTATGGCCCCGAGTTAAGTTGGCTCACGGGGTGCGTAGTCAATCCTGCATTTCAAGGACAAGGTCTTGGCAATGAGATCATGAAAAGTGTGATGCGCGTTTACAACAACTCCACAGAAAATTTTGCCTTTGTGACGACCGCGGAAGCAAAACCTCTCTATGAAAAAAATGGCTTCAAAGTTGTTTCAAACACTTCTAAATTTATTTCAGATGAAGGCTTCTCGATTCCAACTTTTCCTTTGCCGAAAGGTTATAAAATTCGCCCCTATGAACATGCTGATTTTCAAAAAATCTGCGAACTCGATTATTCCGCTCTTGCAGCTGATCGCAAAGTCGTTATTGAATACAGATTGAAACAGTCTTCTCACATCCTAGTGCTTGAAGACTCCGAGAGAGTCGTATGCGGATTTATTTTTGGAGCCGTCGTCAATAAAAGACAACTTCTCGGACCTATTATTGCTCCCGATACGCAGCTCGCAACATCTTTAATTGCGGAGATAAGTAAACATGGGAGTGGCAGCATGAGAATTGATCTTACTGGATGGCAAAGTCAGCTTTCTGAAAAATTGATTCGCCTCGGTTTTTCCCTCGATAATATTTGGCCGATTATGAGTTACCAAGAGAAACGACTTTTTGAATCGCCCTTTTATTTTGGAATGATGGCTCAATCATTGGGTTAACTACCAATGATGATCTAAATCGCGCAATCCGTAAAATTCTTCAATTCTTCTTCGGTGCCCTGGAGCTAAATCTGCAGGCAATTCATTCTTATGAAAGTAACGAACGGCACGAATTTCACGTGGATCCTGGATTGATGGATCAGACCCCGGAGGAGGCGCTAAGTAAACTGCAACATGATCCACTTTGCCGTGCTTTCGATTTAGATACACACCCAAAAGTTTTAGATCCGAAGCCTCGAGCCCACACTCTTCTTGGAGTTCTCGCTTAGCGGAAGTGTAAAATGTTTCACCCTTATCAACTCCACCACCAGGCAAAAACCATCCGCGCATATAGGTCATTTGCACAAGTAAAATAGAATCTTCTTTTTCAACGATCACTCGCGTACCCATGGTCAAGGGCTTGCGTATTTTCCAGTAAATACGCTGAAGTTTATAAAAGAATTCTATGACTCGAACCATAATTTACCTCGGCAGCATAACTGTAGCCGAACTTGTCTACCCGATCAATCCACCTTTTGAGGAAATAACACCGATTACGGTTTGGATCTTTTCGTTGATATCACTCATTTCAAGTAACAACTGCTGAAGGTCATGATCGGAAATTAAAAAAGAAGCAAAACATCCAACAACTTCCTGAGGATTTTTTACGTTTTTTACAAAATGATCTTTGGCCGCAGGATCTTCTAAATGCGCCTGAACCCAATTGCGAAAAACTTTCGTAATCAACTCCAGATCAGCCGCATTCTTAGAGGAGACGATTTCGTTCTCCGAGAGAGGCTCTGCCGCA
>JBFWYS010000515.1:0-3102 GCA_050186175.1 Pseudobdellovibrionaceae bacterium | reverse complement strand
TCTTGTAAGCCTGATTTTCCTAATTCAATGCACTACAATTAGTAATAAGACTGAAAGTTCAGTTCCAACTCGAGCTCTGAACGCGGATATCACACGACAGGATTTTAAAGCCTCGGGAAAACGTTACGCTCTTTCCACCCAAGGCCGCCACACCACTCGCATTGCCGCCGAGATCTTAAAGCAAGGTGGAAATCTAATTGATGCTGCGATCGCCGCTTCATTTGCGATTTCTGTAGAGCGTCCTCAATCCACTGGACTTGGAGGCGGAGGTTTTCTCATTTATCACGAGGCGAAAACTGGCAAAGTCTATGCTCTTGATTTTCGCGAGAGAGCCCCGCTGAAGTCTTCTGAAAAGATGTTTCTGAATGCAAAAGGCCAGCCCGATAATTCTAAATCTCAAGACAGCATTTTTGCCACAGCAACTCCCGGACTTGTTCGCGGACTTAGCGAAATTCATAAAAAGTTTGGAACTCTGCCTTTTTCAAAGTTAGTGGAGCCTGCCGCTCAGCTCGCGGAGCAAGGATTTGAAGTTTATTCTGAATTTTTTGAGGCACTTAAGGATCGTCACAAAATTCTGCAAAAAAATCCGGCCTCTCGAGCTATTTTCTTAACACCTCAAGGCGATCCCCTGCCCCTTGGTTTTAAACTTGTACAAAAGGATCTGGCGATGACATTGAGGATCCTCGCGAAGGAGGGCCCCCAAGCTTTTTACGAAGGATCCATCGCTAAAAAAATTATTCAGTATTCTAAATCTCAAAATGGAATTCTGAGTGCGGAGGATTTAAAATCTTATCAGGTTCATTGGCGAGATCCCCTGAAAGGTAGCTTCAAGGGGTATGATGTTTTTTCGATGCCACCGCCAAGCTCAGGCGGAGTTCATGTTCTTCAATTCTTAAATATGCTTGAAAAAGATGAACTCGCAAAATCAGGATTTCTTTCAACACGCGCTCTTCATCTAGAGGCCTCGGCGATGCAAAGTGCGTTTGCAGATCGGGCGCAATATTTGGGCGATCCTGATTTTGTCAAAGTTCCGGTCGAAGGATTGCTTGATAAAAATTACGCATTAAAACGACGACGCGAATTTGATGAGAGAGCGGCCAGATCCGCCCATGCTGTTCAAGCGGGGCATCCCATGGGTTATGAGTCCTCAGACACAACCCATTTTTCGATGATGGATTCGGAAGGCAATGCAGTTAGTTCTACACAAACGATCAATGGCTGGATGGGCTCGGGCCATGTCGTTCCCGGAACTGGTATTGTGCTAAACAACGAGATGGATGATTTCTCGGCCCAGGTGGGCGCGCAAAATATGTTCGGAGCTGTGGGAAGTAAAGCCAACGCCGTTGCACCTAAAAAAACTCCACTTAGTAGTATGTCTCCGACCATTCTTGTAAAAAATCAAAAACCGGTTCTCGCAGTCGGCGCCCCAGGTGGAACTCGAATCATTAGCTGTGTGGCGCAAACCATTTTTAATGTTATAGAATTTGGCTTGCCGTTGGACCAGGCGATTTCGAGTGTACGCCTTCACCAACAGTGGCGTCCCGATCGTTTATTAATCGAGCCTCCGGGACCCAATCCTCAAGTCCTCGAAGAACTGAAAGCTATGGGGCACAACATTGAGTTAAAACCCGTTGGCTGTAAAGTGATGGCGGTACAAAATGAAAATGGGGCTTTGAAAGCCGTGTCAGACCCTCGTGATATCGGAGCTGCCTGGGGTGAATAGTTTAGAAGTAAACAACAGTTTACTGAATGGTGGGAACTAAGGAAGGACCATCGGTCGCAAACGACAATGTGTCGGAGAAGTTGACGAACGAGTCGCCGGTTGAACTTGCCGTACCACGATAAGTCACGCGAAAGGTCCGACTGCTATTCCCGCCCCAAGTCCCAACATTCATGACTTCGACCGTAATAACGATTCGATCGCCGACCGTAAAAGTTGTCGGGGTTGGGGCCGAAGCCGCTATGGTGCGCAGAGAAAGAGTCGTCGAGCACTCGCTGGAAACCGGACTTGTATGTACAACACTCTCAATACCGCCGATTTTTGCAGACCATTTTTTAACAACAAAACGAAATCCCGCATTCATCGACGCGTTTGATTCGCGACATCCCAGTGAATAATTGATATTCCCATCGATCACAACTGAGGACGCCAAAGGAGGGGAAGCCCACATCAAAAAATCACCGTTGGTATTCGTTGTTTGGGCAAGACACGGAGGAGCTACATTCGTAGGTGCAAAAGTTTTCGTAATCGACCCACTGCCACGAACAGTACTTGCAGTTTTATAAGAATAGTTCTGGGGATTTCGAAAACATCCCAGCCCATTTCCGGACAGAGAGATCCTCCCCAAAGGCGACGCCGAATCCAATAAGTAAAGTGCGGTACTTCGACCTTTGGCGGGAATCAACGTAACCAATATCAAAACGAGACACGAAACAATCGACTTCATATCCTATCTTCGGCCTGTTTTTGAAAATAACTGAGGCCTTGACGGACCTTTTAAGTTTTACTTAAGGAAGGTGAAAAAACTTAAAGATATCAACTGGAATCAGATTTACTATTTTTACGAGGTCGCACAGAGTGGTTCGATGAGTAAAGGAGCCCAGGTCATTGGTGTTTCAGTCTCCACGGTCAGTCAGCAAATTGGGCACCTTGAACGATTCGTAAACTCTCCGCTCTTTGTTCGAGGACGAGCCCACCTGCGACTCACAAAAGAGGGGGAAACTCTCTTCCAGTTGACTCGAGAAATGTTCGAGACTGGCCATCGCCTGTTGGACACCATTTCACCCAATGCAATCGGCGGTTACTCGGTTCGGGTTGGCATTCAAGAAAGTCTCACAATTGCCATAGGATTTCCTTTTGTATCGCGGTATTGGGATCTTTATGCACCCTATGGGGTCGTTAATACCTTTGGAGTTCAGTCCACCGAAAATGCAGTCGAAAAATTGTTAAGCGGCCAGCTCGACTGGGCCATCTTATTTCAGCCGGGGCTTTCGTCAAAACTTGAATCCCGCGAAATCGCCACCACGACTGTACACTTTTGCTGTTCTTCTTTTATAAATGACAGGTATGAAGACAAAAAAAGTATTTTTAAAGCCCTTCCT
>JBFWYS010000514.1:0-3104 GCA_050186175.1 Pseudobdellovibrionaceae bacterium | reverse complement strand
GCTTAAGATCGTGAATATCGCCTCTACAAAAGCTAACGAGTTTGCAGACAAGATCGAAAAACGTATTCTCGAGGGGATGGGAATTAAACTGACTGTTGAAGTGAGTCGTAAGATTTCGGACGAGCTCACTCATATTTTCGCCGAAGAGTCGTTTAAATTTACTCAGGCCGCTTCAGAAAAGGCGACTGAGCAGGGCATTGCACCGCGCTTTTTCAAAGCGAAATGGTTTCAAGCTGCGGCTGTCATTTGTGTTGTTGCGGTAGCAGTGGTGTTAGTGCAGCATTCGCAAGAGGCAGTTGTTGAGCAGCAGAAGTTTACTGAAACTGTTGTTGAGAAGAGACGAGAGGAAATGCGATTTGCGCCAAAGATGACATCTGAGTTTCGAAAAACATATTCGGACAACGTTCTTTATATGTCTCATTATATTGAGCTGAAAAATGACTCAAAACTTCAAGATCAGTGGGCTCTCGAACTCAATGACTTTTTCCTCGAAACTTTAAAACTTAGCGAAGAGAATATGGTTCGTTTTATAGGACTTGAAACGGCTCTGATTAAAAAATTGAGTGATTTACGAAATTCAATTGATGCGCGTTATGAAGAAGAGGGAGTCGCGCGTTTAAAAGAGGCAGAGAAACATGAAATGTCTGCGATTTTTGTGCTTTTAAAAACCGAGGCCAACTTTAAAAAGTTGCGTGTCCGTGAGAAAATATTTCTTTCAAAAGCCTTAGAGAATCGAAATCGAGGACCTGCCGAAGCAAGCCCTGCGAATTTTCAAGAAACTAAAGAATGATTTCCATTAAGAAATAGATCAGAGCTGTTAACCCAAAGCCGCAAGCGATTACGCCTTTAACGGTTTGCATCGGTCCAATTTTTCCTTTGATAGCATTGAACTGGAGACCGCCAGCGATAACTGCGAGAACAGCGAACCACAGTCCGGCTTTGCTCACGTCCAAGTTCATTCCCAAGTGAGCACCGGCTCCCATGTAAAACAACATTGGAACTGAAAACAAAGTGTTTGTTCTAGAAGCGAGTAAGGCTTTTGCGCCGAGAGCTGCGGCTTCTGGAATGGCCTGTCCTCCGCCAGCCACTTGCGTATTCGAGGCAATTACGACTTTTTGATAGGGCCAGATAACGAACCAAACATTGGCCCACATCAGAATTCCAAACAACCCGCCGGTTAAAATTTGAATTCCCCAAGGCGTAAAGCTTCCGCCAGTCATGAGAGAAAATCCCGCGTACTGAGAAAAGTGCAACATGAGAAGTCCAGTTACGAGTGTCCACATCGCGCCCCAACGGAACCACCACAAAGCTTCAGGAAGTAGTTTTGCGAGTACGTTTGGTCGAACATTCGCAGGCTCGATTTTTGGAATTACAGAGCCTTGTGTGAAGTTGAAGTAGTACAGGTGACCGATCCACATAATTCCAAAGAAAAAGTGGTGCCATTTCAAAATATAGTTAATCCCTTGCGGGCCAAAAATTGCAAAATCCATGATGATACCTCCGGCTCCATTCGACGAAAGTCCTGTTGAAGGGTCAAGCAAAAACTAGAGCTTGCTATCGTGCTTCAACAAGAACTTACGTCTTCAGCGAAAATCTTACTTCGTAGTTGTTGGAGGACTCGCTGGGGCAGATGTTGCCGTGGTGGGTGCTACGGTTGTCGGAGTTGCTCCAAGTTTGTTGAGCTCATCGTACCCCGGCATTGTCGACAAATCAGGAACAACAACAATGGCGATTCTTCGATTGGCTGCTTTGCCTTCAGTCGTCTCGTTTGATTGAATAGGATGTGTGTCGCCAAAACTTGCAGCACTCACTCTTTCAGCTGGCATACCGGCTTCGATCATCGATTTGGTCACAGTGAGGGCGCGCGCCGAAGCCAATTCCCAGTTCGAAGGAAAAGTTGCCGTTGCAATAGGCACATTGTCCGTGTGGCCTTCGATTTGAAAAGCTTTGCCCGGGATGGCTTGGAGTTGCGTAGTCACTTCTTTAACCGCATCTAAACCAGCTTTTGAGAGTCGCGCTGAACCAGAAGGAAAAAGCACGTCTGAGCCCATGCTCACAACCATTTTTCCATCTATAATTTTAACAGAAAGTGCGCCCGCATCTGTCAACTTTTTAAATCGTTTTGTCAGGTCTTCAAATTCTTGAAGGCGTTTTTTCTGCTCAGCCTGACGAGCCCGCATCTCATCCATCGCTTTTTTCATATCGTCCAAAGAGGCTTTTAAAAGACCTTTATCTTTAGCCGAAGAAATAAGTTTATCTTCGAGCTGAATTTTTTCTGCCGTGAGTGCAGAAACCTGATCTTTTTCCTTTTTTATTTCGTCATTGAGCTGTTCGACCTCCGCGCGATGTCGCGAGGAAGAAACGCAGCCGCTTAAAAAAGTGACAAAAACAGTAAGTGCTAAAAATAGTTTCATGGCGCAAGACCTCCAGTTGGTTTTGTGGTTTTATTGTCGGGATGAAATCGAGGACTTTCAAGGAGTTATGTAAAATATGCTGCGGTCATACATAAAGGCTAAGAAACCGCCGACAACTTTTCAGCTCGCTCTTCGGTCGACTTAGCAGGCGCAAATAAATTCTTCTTCACTAATTCGTTATCAGATTTCCAAATTACGTTGTCGATAAAGTAATGATGAATGTTGATAAAAAGTAAAAACATTGCAAGCCACGGCGTGGGTCCAAAGGATCTCGATCCCATTGGCGAATGAGTATCTAAACCTTTTGGCAGCCAGTTGAAAAAAAGGGCGCCAAGAACTCCTGCCACGGTCATATATCCCAAAAAACTTTTGAGCCAGGTGAGTCGTTGTTCTCTTTCTGAAAGTTTCTCCGTTTTTGATCGAGTTTCGTTTGTCTTGTAGATCGTTACGAAAACAAGGTATTGGAGCGAATGAAAGAACGGAATCAGGTAGCTAAATCCTGCATGTTGAAACGTGGGCAGATACCAAATCAACAGTGCTACAAAGGCAGTGACTGCCGGAGGCGCAGGGATCACGCCTTCATTCACGTACTTTCTTAGGTGCATTCCAACTAAAATTGCCACACTCGCTAGTACGATCGGATAGCCGATATCGTTGTAAAATGGGGGAATTGCAAACGACGCGTAGTTA
>JBFWYS010000513.1:0-3120 GCA_050186175.1 Pseudobdellovibrionaceae bacterium | reverse complement strand
AAGCATCTATTCGTTAAGCATAAATGAGGGTAAATATTGTACAATGAATAAATCTCTTACTCGCATTCAGAAAAGAATTTATGAAGCCTCTCAACTCGATGCTGGATGGCCGACATATAACCAACCCATGGCCTTCCATTTGAAAGGCAAGCTCGATATCGACAGCATTGAAAAAAATCTGGGAATCCTTGGAAAGGTCCATCCAGAGCTAAGCAACAAATCGATCCCTCTTCAGAAAGAAGACTTTTCTTCGATAGGAAAAAAAGAGCGGTTTCATAAAGCGCTTGAATTCCTAAGAACCAAGGCTAAAGAGCCGATCCCTATCGATGTTCCGCCGTTTGTTGAGGCATCGCTCGCCATCTTGGGACCTCGAGAATATCTTCTTTTTTTCAACATGCACCTTGTTGCCGCAGATAGCCATTCTACCCGAATATTCTTAAGACAAATTTCCGAATTGTACAATGGGCATCGTTCGGTTGGAAAAGTTAAGTTCAAAAGAATCGATGTCATCAAAGAATCAAAGAAAGGCTCCGCTTACTGGAAGAAATTGCTGGAAGGAGCGAACTTCGTCTTGGAACTTCCCAAAACCAGCTCGCGACCTCATGAAAATATTAGGAAGGGGGATATCGTTAGTTCTTCTCTTAGACCGGCCTTGTCTAAACAGCTTCGGAGATTTGCAAAAAATAAAAAGACCGACTTATTCAGTTTGCTGCAGGCGGCTTTTGGGGCATTTCTCTACCGCTATACTGGGCAAGAAGATTTTATTATTGGATATCCTGTCGATCTTAGGCCTAAAGGACTCGATGCGCAGTTAGGTGTCTATATCAATACGATTCCTATGCGGTTTCAAATGACAGCGGAGATGAATTTCCTAGAGCTGCTCAAACAAGCACGCCGATGGCATAATAAGGCAAAGTCTTATCGAAACTGTCCATATGAAGACATCGTCAAAAGAGCGGGGATTAGAGAAGCTCATGTACGGGAGCCTCTTTTCAATGTCTTTTTCTCTATGGAAAGCGATTCAGCCAATGCTTTTCGCCTTGCGGGCATTGAATCGAAAAAAATCGATCTTCCTACAGGGAGTTCAAAATTCGACCTCTCCTTACATACAATTCAAAAAGGCAGCTCCATCCACCTTTCTTTTGAGTATCCAGTAAGCCTTCAAGATCGGGGATTCATCGAACGGATGGCTGCTAATTTTCAAGTCTTCTTAAAAGATCTCATCACCTACCCCAAAAAAAAGATAGTCGCTTTACAGCTATTAACGCAAAAAGAGAAACAAGAACTTCTCAAAATAGGACCAGGCCCTAAGAGAGCCTATCCGCGCAATAAAAGCGTCGTCGATGTTTTTGAGGAAACGGTAAAAAAATATCCAACGACTACGGCTTTGCGCTTTCAAGGAAACAGCTTGAGCTATGAAGAGCTTAATCGAAAAGCGAACCAGCTGGCGCGCTATCTGCAAGACAAAGGGGTGAAACAACAGGATTTTGTAGGGATCTATTTAGAGCGCTCGATCGACTTATTTGTGGGGATCCTAGGGATCTTAAAAGCAGGGGCGATCTATGTTCCAATCGATGCAAGCTATCCGATGGAAAGAAAGCTTTATATGATTAACGATACCAGGTTGAAGATCCTGATCACATCGAAAGCTTATAGCGAAGAGTTCCCTAAAGAGAACCTCAGCATGCTCTTCTTAAACCAGACCGATTTGAGCAGACATGCTCAGACTAACCTCCATCTTAAGATCAAGCCTCTAGACTTGGCCTATGTCAATTATACATCGGGAACAACAGGAAATCCCAAGGGAGTGCAGATTTATCATCGGAGCATCAATCGATTGGTCAAAAATCCAAACTGGGCTTCCTTCTCACCTAATGACCGCTTTTTGCAGATTTCAAATATTTCATTCGACGCCCTCGTTCATGAATTGTGGGGGGCTCTTCTCAATGGAGCGACAGTGTGCATCTATCCTCAGATCACCCTTTCTTCTGATGAGCTGGGCAGATTCATAGCTGAAGAAAAAATCACACAAATCATTTTCACCTCCCGCCTCTTCATTGTAATGGTGGAAGAAGCGCTGCAACATTTGAAGGGGGTAGCCTGCATATGCTCGGTTGGAGACGCCATGTCGGCCAAGCATGCCAAAATTGCTTTTGAAAATTTGCCTTCCTGCCAAGTGATCAATGCCTGCGGACACACAGAAAATACGACGCATACGACTTCTTACCAGATCTTCGATTCAAAGATCATCGAACATGAAGTTCCTATCGGACGTCCGATCGGAAATACTTCGGTCTATATTTTGGACAGGAATCGGCAACTTGTCCCTTTTGGAGCTAACGGAGAGCTGTGCACGGGAGGCGATGGACTTGCTAAAGGCTATCTTAACCGTCCTGACCTTACATCGGATAAATTCATCTCCAATCCTTGCGGAAAAGATAAGCTTTACCGCACCGGCGACCTAGTCTGCTATCTTCCCGATGGAAACCTCTCTTTCCTAGGGCGTATTGACACACAGGTCAAGATCAGAGGTTTTCGCATTGAGCTAAGCGAAGTCGAAGAAACTGTACGCGAGTACCCTGACGCAGCAGATTGCATCGCAATGGCCCTTGAAGATGTTCCTGGGGATAAAAAGCTGATCGCCTATGTCGAAGCAAAGGATAAAAAGAAAATCGATCCGGAACAGCTCAGAAGATGGGTCTTCTCTAAACTCCCATCCTTTATGGTCCCAAGCTTATTTGTTATCCTGGACAAATTCCCGATGACTCCCAACGGGAAAGTAGACCGAAAAGCTCTCAAAGCCCCAGACGTCATTGAAGAGAAGGCATCCACGTTTAAAACTGAAACTGAAAAGACGATTGCTGCTGTGTGGCTCAAGATCCTTCATCGAAAATCGATCAATCGCAATGACCATTTCTTTAAAATCGGCGGCGATTCTATCCATGCAATGCAGGCAGCCTCGCAATTAAAAAGGATCTTTCATTGCGAAATCAACGCTGGAGCTATTTTCCAAAATCCTATTCTGTCCGATTTGGCTGCAGTTGTCGATGTTCAGAAGAGGTCGGCGCAAGTGGAATCAATTCCCAAAAGGGAAGAGTTTTCATCGATCCCCCTTTCCTT